>JBDHSS010000222.1:0-5484 GCA_039808205.1 Paracoccaceae bacterium
TGCCGCGAGCGCCGCGACGACCAGCGCGCCGAGCGCGAGCGCACCGGGACGGACGCCGCCGGGTCCGAGCAGGCTCGCGAGCCCGCGGCCCTCGACGAGGCGCAGCGCGACGGCGAGCGCGGCCACGAGCCCGGCAAAGCTCGCGAGGTAGAGCAAAAGCTCCGTCCGGCGGTCGGTGGCGAGCGGAAGGAGCAGCATCGCCGCGCCGATCCAGCCCGCGCCCGCCATCGCGAGGACGGCGACGGGGCGCCACGGCCCGGGCCGCCCGCAAGCGGGGGCGACGAACGCCTCGAAGCGCCGGGTGCGGGTCGGCCAGAGCGGCATCGCAGGGACTCCCAAACCGCGCCGGCGTCCGGCTTGAGTTTCCCCGGCAGGCGGCCTATCGCTCGTTAACCAAGAAGCGTGCCGCGAGGAAACCCCGGATGGACGCCCCGAAGCCCGACAAGTCGAAGCTGCCGAGCCGGCACGTCACCGAAGGCCCGGAGCGCGCGCCGCACCGCAGCTACTTCTACGCGATGGGACTCGGCGATGCCGAGATCCACCAGCCGTTCGTCGGCGTCGCGACCTGCTGGAACGAGGCGGCGCCGTGCAACATCGCGCTGAACCGCCAGGCGCAGGCGGTGAAGCTCGGCGTCAAGCAGGCGATGGGCACGCCGCGCGAGTTCACCACGATCACCGTCACCGACGGCATCGCGATGGGCCACGAGGGGATGCGCTCGTCGCTCGCCAGCCGCGACGCCATCGCCGACACCGTCGAGCTCACCATGCGCGGCCACTGCTACGACGCGCTGGTCGGCCTCGCCGGCTGCGACAAGTCGCTGCCCGGCATGATGATGGCGATGGTGCGGCTGAACGTGCCGTCGGTCTTCCTCTACGGCGGCTCGATCCTGCCCGGCAAGCTCGACGGCCGCGACGTGGTGGTGCAGGACGTGTTCGAGGCCGTGGGCCAGCACCAGGCCGGCCAGATGACCGATGCCGAGCTCGACATCCTCGAGCGCGTCGCCTGCCCGTCGGCCGGCGCCTGCGGCGGGCAGTACACCGCCAACACCATGGCCTGCGTCTCCGAGGCGATCGGGCTCGCGCTCCTCAACTCCTCCGGCGCCCCGGCGCCTTACGAGAGCCGCGACCAGTACGCGGTCGCCTCCGGCGTCGCTGTGATGCGGCTGCTCGAGAAGGGCATCCGCGCGCGCGACGTGGTGACGCGACGGAGCCTCGAGAACGCCGCTCGCGTCGTCGCCTGCACCGGCGGCTCGACCAACGGCGGGCTGCACCTGCCGGCGATCGCCCACGAGGCGGGCATCGGCTTCACGCTGCAGGACGTCTGCGACATCTTCCGCGACACGCCGTATTTCGTCAACCTGCGCCCCGGTGGCCAGTACGTCGCCAAGGACCTGTTCGAGGTCGGCGGCATCGCGGTGGTGCTGAAGGAGCTGCGCAAGGCGGGGCTCCTGCACGAGGACTGCATGACCGCCAGCGGCCGGTCGATCGGCGAGGAACTCGATGCGGTGCGCGGCGAGCCCGACGGCCGGGTGATCCACTCGGTGGCGACGCCGATCTCGGCGACCGGCGGCGTCGTCGGCCTGATCGGCAACCTGGCGCCCGAGGGCGCGATCGTGAAGGTCGCCGGCATGACTCCGGAGGAGCAGGTCTTCACCGGCCCGGCGCGGGTTTTCGACTGCGAGGAGGACGCCTTCGCCGCGGTGCAGAATCGCGCCTATGCCGAGGGCGAGGTGATCGTGATCCGCAACGAGGGTCCGGTCGGCGGCCCGGGAATGCGCGAGATGCTGGCGACGACCGCGGCGCTCTCCGGCCAGGGCATGGGCAAGAAGGTGGCGCTCATCACCGACGGCCGCTTCTCGGGCGCCACGCGCGGCTTCTGCGTCGGCCACGTCGGGCCGGAGGCGGCGAAGGGCGGGCCGATCGCGCTGGTCCGCGACGGCGACGTCATCACCATCGACGCGGTCAGGGGAGCGATCAGCGTGGCGCTCTCCGAGGCCGAGCTCGCGGCGCGGCGGGCGGCATGGCCAGGCCCGCGCGAGACGCTCTACGGCTCGGGCGCGCTCTGGAAGTATGCGCAGCTCGTCGGGCCGACCCGGCTCGGCGCCGTCACCCATCCCGGGGCCCGAGGCGAGAGGCACGTCTATGCGGATCTGTGAGCGCTTCGGCTTCGGGGGCGCCGTCGTCGCGGCTGCCGCGCTGCTTGCCGCCTGCGATCCGGCGACGATGGCCGGCTCGTCGCCGTCGCGCGCCAGGCTCGACGTCGCCGGGCAGACGGTGGTGATCGCCGCGCCGGCCGGCTACTGCATCGACCCAAAGAGCACGACGCGGACCGCGGACGGCGCCTTCGTGCTCCTGAGCGACTGCTCGCTCTTCGGCGCCGCCGGCGGCGAGGCCGACGCCGGCGGCGCGGCGCTGACCGCGAGCGTGTCGAGCGGCAGCCTGCTCGAAGCCGAAGGCGACGCCGCCGACGGGCTCGCCGATCTCGAGGCCTTCGCCGCCAGCCGCCGCGGCCGCGCGGTGCTGAGCCGCAGCGGCCAGCCGGACCGGGTGCGCATCCTCAACACCCAGACGAGCGGCGGCGTGCTCTACGTGCTGGTGGAGGACCGCGGCCGCCTGCCGATCGCCGGGCTCGACCGGCAGTTCTGGCGCGCGTTCCTCGAGGTGAACGGCCGCACCGTGGCGCTCTCCGACCTGAGCTTCCAGGGCGGCGCGGCCTCGCCGCAGGGCGCGCTGAACCGCCTCGCGGCCTTCGCCCGCGCCATCCAGTCGGCCAATCCGCACGGGTGAGCCGGGCGGCAAGGGTCTTGCCGACTGAGCCTCGGCGCGACTGCGGGCACGCGGCGTTCAGGACCGGCGTCCTGACCGTGAGACTGCCGAAGAGCGAGACGCGCTGCCTCCAGGTGTCGGCCGAGGCCCGCGTTACACCGGCCGCAGCCGCGGGCGACGGCCGTAGACCGGGACCGTCAGCACCGTCTGCGGCTTGACGCCGCCGAGCTCGAGCGTGCGGGCGCGCAGGATCTCGATCGCCTCGGCGGAGTTCGCCGGCAGCGCCGCCGCGTCGATCGCCTCGCCGATCGCGAGCCGGTAGCGCTGCCGCGGCTTGTTCAGCACCTCGTGGAACAGCGTGATGTCGCGCAGCGTCGGGTGAATCCGATCGAAGAGATAGAAGAGCGCCGAGTTGCGCGCGGTGATGTGCAGCGGCACCACCGGCAGGTTGAATTTTCGCGCCATCATCGCGCCCGAGGCCATCCAGGGCCGCTCGTGCAGCGACAGCCAGCGCCGCTTGGCGAGCCGCCCCGACGGGAACAGCACCGCGAGCCGCCCCGCCTCGAAGGCGCGGCGGGTGTAGTCCATGGTCTCGCGGTTCTGCCTGTGGGTGCGCTTTTCCGGCCGCCATTCGACGGGCGCGATCACCTCGCCGAGCGCGGGCAGGACCCGGACCGCGTCCGCGTTGGCGAAGATGAACAGATCCGGCCGGATCGTCGCCAGCACGCCATAAAGCACGATACCGTCGGCGATCCCGGTCGGGTGATTGCAGACCACCATCGCCGGCCCGTGCCGCGGCACGTGCTCGAGCCCCGTCACCTCGATGTGGTGGCCGATCATCTCGTAGAGCGATTGCAGCGCCGCGCCGCCCGGAAACGGCTCCAGCGCCTCGCCGATCTTCACCGTGCGCTCGTAATGCAGCAGGAGATGCAGCAGGCGGCGGGCGGCCGCGACCCCCGGTCCCTTGCGCCGCAGCCAGGGCGCCCGCTCCTCGATCAGCTGATCGACCACCTCGCGCATGGAGCCTCCGTAGCTCTGCCGCGGCCGGGTGACAAGCCGGCCGCAGGCCCTATTCCCCGGCGCCGCGCAGCAGCCGCGCGACGATCTCGCCGGTGTTGCGCGACAGCTCCGGCGTCGCCGCCAGCCGCTCCAGCTCGCCGCGCATCAGCACTTGCCGGCCGGCATCGAACATCCGCCAGGTGCCGAGCACCGTCGCCATCCGCGCCGCCGTCTGCGGGTTCACCGGATCGAGCCGGATCAGCCAGTCGACCAGCAGCCGATAGCCGGCACCGTCGGCGCGATGGAAGCCCGCGGTGTTGCCCGAGGCGAAGCCTCCGATCAACGCGCGAAACCGGTTCGGGTTCTTCCAGTGGAAATCCGGGTGCCGCGTCAGCGCCTCGACGGTCGCGACCGCGGTGTCCGGCGGGGTCAGCGAAGCCTGCACGGTGTACCACTTGTCGATCACCAGGCGGTCGTGCCGCCAGTCGGCATGGAAGCGGGCGAGCTCCTCGGAAGCGTCGGCGTTGGCCACGATCGCGCCGAGCGCCGCCATCCGCTCGGTCATGTCGGAGGCCGCGGTGAACTGCGCCCGCGCCAGCCGCGCGGCCGGGTCGAGCACGGTGAGCAGGCCGAGCGCCCGCGCGCGCAGCGCCCGCCGCCCGGCGGCGTCCGCATCCGGGCTGAACGGCCCGGCGACCGCATTGTCGCGATAGAGCCGCTCGAGCCGCGCGCCGAGCCTTGCCGCGACCGCGGCCTCGAGCGCCTTGCGCCGCGCGGCGAGCGCCACCGGGTCCGGCACCGCGCCCGCTGCCGCGACGTGGGCGATCCCCTCGTCGACGGACGGCAGCCCGAGGAGGAGCGCCCGGAACGCCGGATCGAGGCCCGGGTCGTCGGCAACGGCGGCCAGCGCGTCGAGCCAGGCGGCATCGGGCGCCGCTTCCGTTCCGGCGGCCAGCTGCGCCAGCGCGTAGCCGCGGCCGGCCTCCCACTTGGCGTACGGGTCGGTGTCGCGGGCGAGCAGGAATGCGCGCTCGGCGTCGGAGATGTCGCGCTCGAGGATCACCGGCGCCGAGAAGCCGCGCAGCAGCGACGCGACCGGTGCCTCCGGCAGCTCCCAGCTGAAGCGCGCGCGCGCCTCGGTCAGGTCGAGCACGCCCTCGGCCAGCGTCCGGCCGTCGCTGCCCAGGAGGCCATAGGCGACCGGAATCTCGAGCGGCGCCTTGTCGGGCTGGCCCGGCGTCGGCGGCGTCTCCTGCGCGAGATCGAGCGTGTAGCGCCCGCTGTCCCAGCGGCTCGTGGCGCGGAGCCGCGGTGTGCCGGCCTGGCGATACCAGAGCGCGAACTGCGCGAGATCCCGCCCCGAGGCGTCCTCGAACACGCGGAGCCAGTCGTCGACGGTGCAGGCCTGACCGTCGTGGCGCTCGAAGTAGAGCGCGAGCGCGCGGGCGTAGGTGTCGGGACCGACCAGCCGGCGCAGCATGCCGATGAGCTCGGCGCCCTTGTCGTAGACGGTGGCGGTGTAGAAGTTGTTGATCTCGACGTATTCCTGCGGCCGTACCGGGTGCGCCAGCGGCCCCGCGTCCTCGCGGAACTGCAGCGCGCGCAGCCGGATCACGTCCTCGATGCGCTTGACCCCGGCGGAGCGCTGGTCGGCGGAGAACTGCTGGTCGCGGAAGACCGTCAGCCCTTCCTTGAGGCAGAGCTGGAACCAGTCGCGGC
>JBDHSS010000223.1:0-5474 GCA_039808205.1 Paracoccaceae bacterium
CTCGCCAGTCCGCCACTGAGTTCCCCGCAGCCAACCGGGCCTAGCCGGGTCCGCGCGCGTCGCGGTTGGCGGAGCGTAGTGTTCCGATCCAGCGGCAGCAGAGTCCCTGCCCGCGACTTCCTCAAGGCGAACGCAGCTTGTCGGGTCTCCTCGCGTCCGCCGGTCGGCCGCGCAGCGCGATCGTGGAGCTTCGGCTACGTTCCCGCCGGCTTCGGCGGGTCGGGCGGGCCGAAGCGTTCGCGGATGCGGCGGGCGATCTGGTCGCGGGTCTGGCGGAAGGCGGCGAGCTTGGCCTCGCGGGTCTCGCCGAGGCCGGTCGGGTCGAACGTCGGCCAGTATTCCACGTCGATCGCATGCCAGCGGGTGTACTCGAGCGCTGCGCGCTGCGCCGCCGGCGACAGCGCGACGATAAGGTCGTAGCTGCCGATCCGGTCGCCCCATTCCTCCATGTCGTGGAAGCTGCGTACCCGGTGACGCTCGAGCTCGACGCCGATCTCGGCGCAGACCGCGACCGCGAAGCCGTCGATCTCGAGGTCGTTCTTCACCCCCGCCGACTGCACGTAGATGCGGGTGCCGTAGTCGCGCTTCATGATGCCCTCGGCCATCGGCGAGCGCACCGCGTTGTGGTCGCAGCAGTAGAGCACCGACTGCGGGATCGCGGGTTGCAGGAGCGACGTCACCCTGGCGGACTCACCCCTTGAAGTGCAGCACACAGATGAGCGTGAACAGCCGCCGCGCCGTCGCCATGTCGGTCTCGACCTTGCCGGCGAGCCGCTCGAGCAGGATGCGGCTGCCCTCGTCGTGAATGCCGCGCCGGCCCATGTCGATCGCCTCGATCTGCGCCGGCGGCAGCCGCTTCACCGCGTCGAAGTAGGCCTCGCAGATCTGGAAGTAGTCCTTCACCACCTGGTTGAACGGGGTCAGCGACAGATGCGCCTCGCCGACCGGCGCCCCGTCGGCGGTCGTCACCTCGAACACCAGCCGCCGCTCCCGGA
This sequence comes from Paracoccaceae bacterium, assembly GCA_039808205.1. Lineage (GTDB taxonomy): Bacteria > Pseudomonadota > Alphaproteobacteria > Rhodobacterales > Rhodobacteraceae > Amaricoccus. The sequence goes on from JBDHSS010000223.1 coordinate 996, forward strand.
TCGCGAGGCGCAGCCGGTACGGCCCGGGCGGGACCGCGCGGCCCTCGCGCGGCGGCAGGCCGAAGCGGTTCTCCTCGATGAGATCGAAGATCGCCACGCGCCGCTCCTGCTCGACCTCGGGCGTCGGCGCCGCGAGGCCGGTCTCATCGAGCGTGACCTCGATCAGCCGGTCGGTGCCCTCGGTCCCGGTCATTGTGCCGCCTCGTTCAGCCGCGCCAGGCGGGCGGCGACCGAGAGGCCGTGCGCCTCGAGCCCTTCGGCGTTGGCGAGCCGCACCGCCGCCGGCCCGAGTGCAGCCAGCGCCGCCGGCGTCAGCCGCGCCAGCGTGGTGCGCTTCAGGAAGTCGTGCACCGAGAGGCCGGAGGAGAAGCGCGCCGAGCGCGCGGTCGGCAGCACGTGGTTCGGGCCGCCCACGTAGTCGCCGATCACCTCGGGCGTCAGCGCCCCGATGAAGATCGCCCCGGCGTGGCGGACCGCGCCCGCCAGCGCCTCGGCATCAGCGGTGCAGATCTGCAGGTGCTCGGGTGCAATCCGGTCGGCAAGCGCCACCGCCTCGTCCCAGCCGCGCACGGTGACGACGGCACCGTGTCGCCGCCAGCTCTCGCCGGCGATGGCGCGGCGGGCGAGGCCCGGGAGCCGCGCCTCCACCGCCGCGGCGACGCGCCGGCCGAAGCCTTCGTCGTCGGTGACGAGGATCGCCTGCGCCGCGGCGTCGTGCTCGGCCTGGGCGAGCAGGTCGAGCGCCAGCCAGTCGGGATCGTTGTCCGCGTCAGCGAGGATCAGCACCTCCGAGGGGCCGGCGATCATGTCGATGCCGACGCGCCCGAACACCCGCCGCTTCGCCGCGGCGACCCAGGCGTTGCCGGGGCCGGTGATCTTGTCGACCGGCGCGATCGTCTCGGTGCCGAAGGCAAGGGCGGCGATCGCCTGCGCGCCGCCGATCCGCCACACCGTCTCGACGCCGGCAAGGCGCGCGGCCAGCAGCACGAGCGGGTTGAGCGCGCCGTCGGGCGCCGGCGCGCAGATCTCGATGCGGCCGACGCCGGCGACGCGCGCGGGGATCGCGTTCATCAGGACCGACGACGGGTACGAGGCGAGCCCGCCCGGCACGTAGAGGCCGGCGGCGGCCACCGGGGTCCAGCGCCAGCCGAGCTCGGCGCCGACAGCGTCGGTCCAGCGCGCGCCCTCGGGGCGCTGGCGAGCGTGGTAGGCCTGGATGCGCTCGGCCGCGAGCTCGAGCGCGGCGCGATCCTCGGCGGCGACGCCGGCGATCGCAGCGTCGGCCTCGGCGGCGGAGACGGCCAGCGTCGCGGGCGTCAGCCGCACCCGGTCGAAGCGCTCGGTCAGCTCGAGCAGCGCCTCGTCGCCGCGCGCCGCCACGTCGGCGATGATCGCCGCCACCTCGGCGTCGACGTCGGCATCGGCCTCGCGCTTGGCACCGAGGAGTGCGGCGAAGCGCGGCTCGAAGTCGGGGTCGCGGGTGGCGAGGAATTCGGGCATCGGCTTGGGCCTCCTTGCCCGCGAGCCATAGCGGCTCGGCCGGAGCGCCTCAACCTCCGCCGACCCCTTCCGGCAGCAGGAAGCGCCGGAGGAGCCCGGCGACGAGCGCCGGCGCGTCCTCGTGCACGGCATGGCCGGCAAAGGCGAGGTTGAGAAGCGCCGCACCCGGCACCCGGTCGGCCAGCGCCACCGTCTCGACGCGCGACGCGAAGGGGTCGCGGTCGCCGCGCAGCACGAGGAGCGGCGCGGCGATGCGGCGCACGCTCTCGCCGGGGTAGCCGTCCGGCCCCGCGTCGAGCCAGAGGCGGCGGATCTCGGCAACGAGCCGGTCCGCGTCGGGCTCGGGGTTGCGCCGGTCGTAGTCGGCGGCGCTCGCCGGGAAGCCGGCGCGCCAGGAGGCCGGCGTCAGCGCGTCGAGATAGGCCGCCACCGGGTCGTCGGGCAAGAGCCGCCAGGTCGCGCCGATCGTCGCCAGCCGGCCGAGCCCGGGCCAGCCGGCAGCGGCGAGACGCAGGCCGATGATCGCGCCGTCGCTGAAGCCGAGGACGCCGGCGCCGGTGACGCCGAGCGCTGCGCCCACGACCGCGACGTCGGCCGCAAGCCGGGCGTAACTGAGGCCGGCCGTGCCGAGGCTGGAGCCGCCATGGCCGCGGCTGTCGAGCCCGATCAGGCGGAAGTGCGGCACGAGATGCGGCGTCAGCGCGTCGAAATCGGCGATCGAGCCGAGGCCGCCGTGGAGGAGAAGAAGCGGCGGCGCGTCGGGCGCGCCCAGCTCCTCGACCCGGAGCCGCGCGCCGCCCTCGCCCGCCACGTGCCGCACCCGCCCCGCGCCGAAGCGGTCGGGCGCCACCTCAGGCGTCCCGGTGCGACGGCTTCCGGCCGGAAGGCGCCTCGTAGGGCCGGGTCACGTCGGTGAGGCTGACGTCGACGCATTCGACGTCGAGCGCGATCACGCCGTCGCCGGCAAAGACGAGGCGCAACTCGCCCGCGCCCTCCGCGCCGGGCAGGAAGGCGAGCGACAGGAGCTCAAGCACGAGGTCGCCCTGCCGCGGGTCGATGCCGTCGGAGCGGGCGCGCAGCACGTCGTCGATCACGAGCAGGCTGCGCACGCGCTCGAACGGACGCCCCTGGCGCTCGGCGAGGGCCGCATCCTCCCAGCGGAAGCGGTTGAGGAGCAGCGTGAACCGCCGACGCCGCCGCGCCCAGGCGATGTCGGCCGTCTGCGTCACTGCGTCCTGCAGGAGCGCCGAGACGACGGCGAGGTCGTCCGCCGTCTCGGCACGCAGGCGGAGCGGCCGCTCCGCCCCGTCCTCGAAGCGGGCGTCCTCGAAGGGAGCGTCCTCGGGGCGGGCGTCCTCGGGACCTTGCGTCATGCCGCCCGCTCGGTGATCCGCTCGATCTCGGCGCCGCAGGCGGAGAGCTTCTCCTCGACGCGCTCGTAGCCGCGATCGAGGTGGTAGACGCGCGCGACGCGGGTCTCGCCCTCGGCGGCGAGGCCGGCGAGGATCAGGCTCACGCTGGCGCGCAGATCGGTCGCCATCACCGGCGCACCCTTGAGCTTCTCGACGCCGGTGACGGTGGCGGTGCCGCCGTGCACCTCGATCCGCGCGCCCATGCGGGCAAGCTCGGGCGCGTGCATGAAGCGGTTCTCGAAGATGCGCTCCTCGAGGTGGCTGACGCCGTCGGCGAGGGTGAGCAGCGCCATCATCTGCGCCTGCAGGTCGGTCGGGAAGCCGGGGAACGGGGCCGTCGCCACGTCGACCGCGCCGACATGGCCGTTGAGGCGGCGGACCTTGAGACCGGCGTTGGTGGCAGCAACCTCGATGCCGGCCTCCTCGAGCTTGTCGGCGAAGGCGGCGACGAGGTCGCGCCGGCCGCCGACGAGCTCGACCTCGCCGCCGGTGATCGCCGGCGCCAGCATGTAGGTGCCGAGCTCGATGCGGTCGGCGACGACCGGGTGCGTCGCGCCGTGCAGACGGTCGACGCCGCGGATCTCGATGGTGTCGCTGCCCTCGCCCTGGATCTGCGCGCCCATGCGGCGCAGGCACTGGGCGAGGTCGACGATCTCGGGCTCGCGCGCGGCGTTCCTGAGGAGCGTGGTGCCGCGGGCGAGCGTCGCTGCCATCAGGAGGTTCTCGGTGGCGCCGACCGAGACGAAGGGAAACTCGAAGCTCGCGCCGCGCAGCCTGGTCGGTGCGGTGGCGTGGACGTAGCCCTCGCGCAGCTCGATCGTCGCGCCGAGCGCCTCGAGCCCCTTGAGGTGCAGGTCGACGGGGCGCGCGCCAATGGCGCAGCCGCCGGGCAGCGACACGACCGCGTGGCCGTCGCGCGCCAGCATCGGCCCGAGCACCAGGATCGAGGCGCGCATCTTGCGCACGATCTCGTAGTCGGCGCGGTGGTTGGCGATCGCCTGCGTGCCGATGACGAGCACGCGGCCCTGCTGCAGGTGCGCGACCTCGCAGCCGAGGCTCTCGAGGAGGGCGGTCATCGTGCGGATGTCGGAGAGCCGCGGCGCGTTGGTCAGGGTCAGCGGCTCGTCGGTGAGCAGCGCCGCCGGCATCAGCGCCAGGCAGGCGTTCTTGGCACCCGAGATCGGGATCGAGCCGCTTAGGCGGCGGCCGCCGCGCACGAGGATGCTGTCCATGTCCTGCCTCTCGTCACTGTTTCTTGTCGTCCCGCGGCGGCGGCGCGGCGTCGCGGGCGCGGCCCTGGGCCTTCCGTCGGGCGAGGTTCGCCCGAAGCGCCGCCGCGAGACGCTCCTCGCGCGTCGTGGCCTCGCGCTTGCCCTTCGGCGGCTCCGTCGTCCCGGTCATGGCGCCTGTCTACCGCAAGCCACCCCCCGGGTCCAGAATGGCCGTTGAAGCCGGCCACCGGCTCCGCTATGGAGCGGCGACCTGGATTCGCTGCGGTAGCTCAGTGGTAGAGCACTCCCTTGGTAAGGGAGAGGTCGAGAGTTCAATCCTCTCTCGCAGCACCATC
>JBDHSS010000224.1:0-5438 GCA_039808205.1 Paracoccaceae bacterium
CTAGGGTGACTCGTTTCTCGGGCGCAAGTTTCGTGCAGGTGTTCTACGCACCCGAACCTCGCCCGGCAGGGCTCGCGCGCGGCTCCTCGCCCGCGGCGAAAGGCCCGGTCTGCAGCCGCGGCCCGGCCGGCTTCTCGAAGATGTGAAGCGTCCGGTCCCAGGCGCCGTCGAGCACCGCGTCGCGCCCGAGCCGGATCAGCGTCGCGTCGGCCAGCTCGCGCTCCTTGAGTGACAGCACCAGCCGGCGATGCGCGTCGCCGAGCGCGCTGATCGCGTCGTCGAGCACCACCCAGCGCGGCGCGTGCAAGAGGAGCCGCGCGAAGGCCAGCCGCTGCTGCTCGTCGAGCGGCAGCTGTCGGTCCCAGCGGTCGCTGCGGTCAAGAACCGCCGCGAGGTGGCCGAGGTCGACCCGCTCCAGCGCGGCGACGAGCACCGCGTCGTCGAAACGGCTCGCCTCGGTCGGATAGCAGAGCGCGGCGCGCAGCGTCCCGAGCGGCAGGTAGGGCCGCTGCGGGATGAAGGTCATGTCCGTGCGCGTCGGCAGCCGGATCGAGCCGGCGCCCCACGGCCACATGCCGGCCAGCGCCCGGAAGAGCGTGCTCTTGCCCGCGGCCTTGCCGAGGATCTGGATGCGCTCGCCCGGTGCGATCTCGACGCTGCGGTGGTCGAGCGTCGCCGAGAAGTCGGGCAGCGCCAGCTGCAGGTCGTCGAGCCGCACCGCGTCGGCCTCGGCCTCGGCCACGTCGATCCGCCCGGTGTCGGCGCCGATCTCGTCGACGGTCGCCAGCGCGTCGCGAAACGCGACGACGCGGAAAAGCGTCGCGCGCCAGTCGGCGATCGGCGAGAGGTTGTCGACGAACCAGCGCAGCGACGACTGCACCTGGTTGAATGCGCCCGCGACCATCATCAGCGTGCCAAAGCTCATGGTGCCGCCGAAGTAGCCGGGGGCGGCCACGATGATCGGCACGACCATGGCGAGCCAGCCGTAGCCCGAGGTGACCCAGGTCAGCCGCGCCACGCCTCCCGCAAGCCGGGCCATGAGGTCGATCACTGCCTTGACCGGCTGGTCGAGCAGCCGCCGCTCGTCGGGCTCACCGCCGTGCAGCACGATGCCATCGGCGTGCTCGGTGATCCGCACCAGCGCGCTCCTGAGCTCGGCCTCGCTCGCGTAGCGCTCGGCGTTGAGCGGCACCAGCGGCCGGCCGACGCGCCAGCCAAGGAGCGAGCCGCCGACCGCGTAGGCAAGCGCGCACCACACCATGTATCCCGGAATGGTGAACGGCCCCGAGCCGAAGTCGAAGACGACCTTGCCCGACAGCACCCAGAGGACGCCGACGAAGCTGACGAGGAGCAGCGATGCCTGCAGGAGCCCGGTCAGGAGCGAGGTGGTGAGGTCGGCGAGGTGCTGCGCGTCCTGCTGGATGCGCTGGTCGGGGTTCACCCCGATCTCGCCGGCAAAGTCGAGCAGGTAGATCCGCCGCCGCACCAGCCACTGGTCGAGCAGGTCGAGCGTCAGCCACTCGCGCAACCGCACGTTGACCATGGCGCGCAGCCACGTCTGGCTGACCACGAGCGTGAGCAGTGCGCCGGCGATCCCCGCGAAGACCACGAGCTGACGCAGGAACTCCGGCACGTCGCGTTGCTCGATCGCCTCGTAGAAGTCGCGCTGCCAGATGTTGAGCCGGATCTGGCCGCCGGCATTGGCGCAGACGACGAGGACGACCCCGAGGACGAGGAGCCCGATGCGCCGCCGGCGCGGCGAGGCGAAAAGCGCGCGCGCAAGCGTCCTGAGCTCCGCCCTGACCCCGCCCGCGCCGCCCAGTCGTGCTTCCGGAGCCTTCTCCGCCGTCGCGTCGGCCTGCATGCGTTCCTCCCGAACGCCGTTGGTTTGCCGACATTTTACCCGCACGGCCGGCGCCGCTCCACGGGAAAGGCGGGCACCAGCGCACGACGCTCGCCTGCCGCCGCAGCAAGTTCGCCAAGAAGGCTCCGGACGGATTTGGCGGTGACAAATCCGTCGGAACCCGATTCCTCCCCAGGGTGGGACGCGAATGGATTGGCGCTACCGGGCTAGGGGGCCAGATGCCCCGCTTCGGTCGGGGGTGCCGAGTCCGGGACCCCGTGGGGACCGGCCGCGCCGGTGCGTCCGCGCCTTACCGCACCGCGATCCCCACGCCCACCAGGCACAGCGCCACCCCCGCGCCCACGTGGACGCGGCGCATCATCAGCGGGTCGGCGAGCCAGCGCCGGGCGCGGGCGAAGAGCGCCGCCCACCCGAGGTTGCCCGCGAACGGGATCGCCATCGACACGAGGCAGATCAGCGCGATGTCCGCCGGCGTCAGCCGGGCGAAGTCGAAGAAGCCGGGCAGGATGCCGATGTAGAACAGGATCGCCTTCGGGTTCCCTGCGATGATCGACACGCCGGCGGCAAAGCCCGCGAGCCGCCGCTCGGGGATGCCGCCGGCGGCGGCGCGGCGCGCGGCCACCTCGGCGTGGCGGATGAGACCGATTCCCATCCAGATCACGATTGCCGCGCCGACCAGGCGGAGCGCGGTCATCAGCCCGGCCCAGACCCCGGCGAGGACGCCGAGCCCCAGCATGGCAAGGAGTGGCCACAGGAAGTCGCCCACCGCCACCCCGGCCGCAAGCGGCACCGCCGCGGCGACGCCGCCGGTCGCCGCCCGCGCGATCAGCGCCGCGATCACCGGCCCCGGCGTGACGACGAGCGCCGCGAGCGCCGCGGAATAGGCGGCGATCTGGCTGGCGCTGACGGTCAGCACCGGCTGCCTCCGGCGCTCGGCGCCGCGGACGCGAAGCCGTCGCAGGCGACCGGCGGCGGACTCCCGCGTGTGGCGGTGTCGGACATGGCGGCAACTCCTCTTCCGGAACCGGCAGCGGCCCTCGGCTTGTCGCCGCGCCGGCGGGCCGGCGCAAGCCCGTCGAATGCCGCTCAGGCGGTCGGCAGGGTCAGGGTCCCGTCCGCGGCGAGCGGCCAGAACGGGTTCATCGCCAGCTCCCAGACATGGCCGTCGGGATCGGCGAAATAGCCGGAATAGCCGCCCCAGAACACCTTCTCCGGCCGCTTCAGCGGCCGCGCCCCGGCGGCGAGCGCCAGCGCGAAGGCGGCGTCGACCTCGGCCTCGGTGGCGAAGTTCCGCGCCAGCGTCGCCGCCCCGGTGCCGAGCGCGGCGCGATCGGCGTGCATGTCGGCGGCGAGGGCGTCGATGCCGAAGAGCGCGAGCACCTGGCCCTGGAGCTGGATGAAGACGACGCCCTCGGTCGCCTGCGCCGCCTCCCAGCCGAGCGCGGCATAGAACGCCCGCGACCGCGCCAGGTCGGCGACGCCGAGGGTGACGAGGGTGATCGACTTTGGAAACATCGCCGTCCTCCGGATTGCCTCGGAGCGGGAAACGCCACGGTGAGCCCCCGGCCCGCGGGTGATGATGCCCGCGTCCGGCGCCCCGCGCACGCGGGAATCGCCTGCGGGCTCGAGCGCCGGACGGCGCTTGCATTTCGCGCCTTGCGAGCAGACGCGGCCGTCCGCACCCCCGGCTGGCGGGAGCCCGCGCAACCCTTGCGGGTTCGCGGCCGGTTGGGACCATGGTAGAAGTCGTGCTCCCCGGCGATCGTGCTAGAATCGGGAGTGCAGCAGTGAGAGCCCCGCCGATGCCGCTTGCCCCAGGAGGACACACCCCGCGCGGCACCGCTGCGGTCCGGATGGCGCTGGTCATCGACGACCATCCGCTGTTCTGCGAGGCGCTGACGTTGACGCTGCGCACGGCGCTCGAGGTCGGGGAGATCGTCACCGCGGCGTCGCTCGCCGACGGCGTCGAGCGGGTGCGGGCGACGCCGAGACCCGACATCGTGCTCCTCGATCTGCGCCTGCCCGACACGGACGGCCTCGACGGCCTGATCCGCTTGCGCAAGGAGGCGCAGGGCACGCCGATCGTGGTGATCTCGTCGCTCTCCGAGGACCGGATGATCGCCTCGGTGCTGCGCGCTGGCGCCGCGGGCTTCGTGCCCAAGCACAGCCAGCGCAGCGTCTTCGTCGAGGCGATCGGGACCGTGCTCGCCGGCGGCATCTACACGCCCGAAGGCTACGTGGCGCCGGAGAACGAGCCGGGGCTCGACGAGACCGACATCGTCGAGCGGCTGAAGGCGCTGACCGCGCAGCAGGCGCGCATTCTCGAGCTCGTCTGCGAGGGCAAGCTCAACAAGCAGATCGCCTACGAGCTCGACATCGCCGAGACCACGGTCAAGGCGCACCTGACCGCGATCCTGCGCAAGCTCCAGGTGCAGAGCCGCACCCAGGCGGTCTTGATCGCGCAGAACGCGCGCTTCGCGGCGATCCTCAACCGGCACCCGTGACCGGCGCCGCGGGCTACTCCAGCGCGTAGACGATGGTGACGTCGGCGCTGAGCGTCACCGAGCCCGCCTCGACCGGCGGGGCGGCCTCGGCGGCCATGCGCGCCATCATCGGCGCGGGACCGGGGTTGCCGCCCTCGCTGATCGACACGACCGGCCCGAGCTTGACGCCCGCCGCCGCGGCGAGGAGCTCGGCCTTGCCGCGCGCGTCCTCGACCGCGTGCTTCCGGGCGGTGTCGAGCACCGGGCGCGGATCGTCCACGTCGAAGCCGATGCCGTAGAGCCGGTTCGCGCCGGCCGTGGTCAGCGCGTCGATGACGCCGCCGAGCCCGGCGACGTCGCGAACGCGCACCGTCACCGAGTTGGCGGCCTGGTAGGCGACGACCTGGGGGGCGGCGTCCGACCGCCCGGGATCGGGGCTGAACACCGGGTTGAGGTTGAGCTGGCTCGTCTGCACGTCGCGCTTGTCGATGCCCGCGGCGGCGATCGCCGCGACCACCTTGGTCATCGCCTCCGTGTTCGCGGCCATCGCCGCCGCCGCGCTCGGCGCCTGGGTCTCGACGCCGGCGCTGATCGTGGCGCGATCGGGCGCGGCATCGACGGTCGCCGATCCGGTGACGGTGATCTGCCGCTCCGCGGCCGCGGCGGGCAGCGCGAGCGCCAGCGCGAGCAGCGAGGTGGCGAGAAGGGGCGAGCGCATGGCGGTCTCCGGAGCTGGCGGGCGGGGTCGTCGCAGATCTGCGCCGCAACCTTCCGCCCCGCAACCGAAATCTTCGCGAGCCGTCACGTTCCGCTGGATCGCCGGCGGGAAGTCGGTTAGGCTCGCGCCACAAACACTCGACAAAAGATCGGGGCAGGCATGAGCAGCACATCCATCCGCAAGCCGGAGTTCCGGCTTCGTCTCGGCTATGCCGAGGTCACCCTTCGCCGCAGCGACCGGCCAGGCGAGACTCGCCTCGCCCCGCCGAGCGACCCGGCCTTCGCCGACGACCTGCGGCGGCTCGCCGCGGCTGTCGCCGAGGCGAGCGGGCGCCTGACGGTCATCCTTCCCGACCGCGAGGTCTGGCGCGGCC
>JBDHSS010000225.1:0-5365 GCA_039808205.1 Paracoccaceae bacterium
GTCTGCTGCAACGGCGACGAGGGCGACAGCGGCACCTTCGCCGACCGGATGATCTTCGAGGGCGACCCGTTCCTCCTGATCGAGGGCATGGCAATCGCCGGGATCGCGGTGGGCGCGACCGAGGGCTATCTCTACATCCGCTCGGAGTATCCGCGCTCGATCGAGGTGATGGGCCGTGCGATCGCGATCATGGAGGCGGCAGGCTGGCTCGGCGACAGCGTCGGCGGCTCCGGCCGCGCGTTCCGCCTGAAGGTCCGGCGGGGGGCGGGGGCCTACATCTGCGGCGAGGAGAGTTCGATGCTCGAGAGCATCGAGGGCCGGCGCGGCACGGTGCGGGCAAAGCCGCCGATCCCGGCGATCTCGGGGCTCTTCGGCCGGCCGACGCTCGTCAATAACGTGCTGACGCTGGCGGCGGTGCCGCTGATCCTGACGCGGGGGGCCGCGTTCTACCGCGATTTCGGCGTCGGGCGCTCGACCGGGACGCAGCCGTTCCAGCTCGCGGGCAACATCGCCCGCGGCGGGCTGGTCGAGAAGGGATTCGGCGTGACGCTGCGCGAGCTCGTCGAGGACTTCGGCGGCGGCACCGCGAGCGGGCGGCCGTTCCGCGCGGCGCAGGTCGGCGGGCCGCTCGGCGCCTACGTGTCGGCGGAGATGCTCGACCTGCCGATGGACTACGAGGCCTTCGCCGCGGTGGGCGCGATGCTCGGGCACGGCGGCATCGTCGTCTTCGACGACACCGTCGACATGGGCGCGATGGCGCGCTTCGCCTTCGAGTTCTGCGCGATCGAGAGCTGCGGCAAGTGCACCCCCTGCCGGATCGGCGCGGTTCGCGGCAAGGAGACGATCGACAAGATCCTGCGCGGCGAGCGGGTGGCGGAGAACGTCGCGCTGATCGAGGATCTGTGCGAGGTGATGCGCGACGGCTCGCTCTGCGCGCTGGGCGGGCTGACGCCGATGCCGGTCCTGTCGGCGCTGAAGCTGTTCCCGGAGGACTTCGACCGCGAACCGAGGCTCGCGGCGGAATGAGCGCCAGTGCGACAATCCGGAACCGTGGCGTGCAGGCGGCGCTCGCCTCTGCGCTGCTGTTCGGTGTCGCGGCGCCACTCGCCAAACGCCTCCTCGGCACGGTCGACCCGCAGCTGCTCGCGGGCCTGCTCTACCTCGGGTCCGGCGTCGGGCTGACGCTCTGGCGGCGGACGACGGGGGCGCGGCCCGAGCGGATCCCGCGTGCCGACCTGCCGTGGTTCGCGGCGGCGATCCTCGCGGGCGGCGTGGTCGGTCCGGTGCTGCTCCTCGCCGGGCTGTCTCGGCTCGGCGCCGCCGAGACCTCGCTGCTGCTGACCGCGGAGGGGCTGTTCACCGCCGTCATCGCCTGGGTGGTGTTCCGCGAGAACGTCGATCTCCGCGTGGGCCTCGGCATGGCGGCGATCGTCGCCGGGGCGGCGGTGATCGCCGCGGGCTCGGGCGTCGCGCTCGGTGCGTTCGGGCCGTCGCTCCTCGTGCTCGGCGCCTGCCTCGCCTGGGGCATCGACAACAACCTGACGCGGCGGGTCTCACTCGCCGACGCGACCTGGATCGCCTGCGTGAAGGGGCTGGTCGCCGGCGCCGTCAACACCGGCCTCGCGCTCGCCCTGGGCGCGCGGCTGCCCGGCGTGGCGAGCCTCGCCGGGGCGTTGGCGCTCGGCTTCCTCGCCTACGGCGTCAGCCTCAGCCTCTTCGTCGCCGCGCTGCGCGACCTCGGGACGGCGCGGACCGGCGCCTACTTCGGCGTGGCGCCGTTCTTCGGGGCGATCCTCGCCGTGCTGCTGGGCGAGCCGCTGACCGGGGCGCTGCTCCTCGCCGGCGGACTCATGGCGCTCGGGGTGTGGCTGCACCTGACCGAGCGGCACGCGCACGAGCACCATCACGCGGAGGTCGAGCACGCGCACTGGCACGTTCACGATCTTCACCACCAGCACGATCACCCGGAGCCGGTCGCGGCCGGGGTCCGGCACTTCCACCGGCACCGCCATGCGGCCATGACCCACACCCACGCGCATTTCCCCGATGCGCACCATCGCCACGCGCACTGAAAGGACGGCTCCCATGACCATCCATCAGGAGATCCCGCTCGAGCTTCGCAGCCTGCGGGTGCCGGCGCCGGGACCCGAGATCGACCGCGGCACGCCGGCGCGCACGGGGGCGCCGGTGACGCTGACGATCGACGGGGTGGAGGTCACGGTGCCCGAGGGCACCTCGATCATGCGCGCGGCCTCGCTCGCCGACCGCATGATCCCGAAGCTCTGCGCCAGCGACAACGTCGAGGCCTGGGGCTCGTGCCGGCTCTGCCTCGTGGAGATCGAGGGGGTGAAGGGCACGCCGTCATCCTGCACCACGCCGGTGCGCGAGGGGATGAAGGTCACGACGCAGAACGCCCGGCTCGAGCGGCTGCGCAAGGCGGTGATGGAGCTCTACATCTCCGACCACCCGCTCGACTGCCTGACCTGCCCGTCGAACGGCGACTGCGAGCTGCAGGACATGGCCGGTGCCGTCGGCCTGCGCGAGGTGCGCTACGGCATGGACGGCGACAACCACTTCGACGCCGCGCACCGCGCACCGGTCGACGTCTCCAATCCCTATTTCCAGTATGATCCCTCCAAGTGCATCGTCTGCTCGCTCTGCGTTCGGGCGTGCGACGAGGTGCAGGGCACCTTCGCGCTGACCATCGAGGGGCGCGGCTTCGAGAGCCGGGTTTCGGCGGGGATCCTGTCGGACGACTTCTTCTCGTCGGACTGCGTGTCGTGCGGCGCCTGCGTGCAGGCCTGTCCGACCGCGACGCTGGTCGAGAAGTCGATCGTCGCGCACGGCACGCCGCGGCGCGAGGTCATCACCACCTGCGCCTATTGCGGCGTCGGCTGCTCGTTCAAGGCCGAGATGCAGGGCGACGAGATCGTGCGCATGACGCCGTGGAAGAACGGCGGCGCCAACGAGGGACACTCCTGCGTCAAGGGGCGCTTCGCCTTCGGCTATGCGACGCACAAGGACCGGGTGACGACGCCGATGGTGCGCGAGAAGACCACCGACCCGTGGCGGCCGGTCAGCTGGGACGAGGCGATCGCCTACGCCGCCGAGCGGTTCATGGCGATCCGCGACAAGCACGGGCGCGGCTCGATCGGCGGGATCACCTCGTCGCGCTGCACCAACGAGGAGGTCTACGTCGTCCAGAAGATGATCCGGGCGGCATTCGGCAACAACAACGTCGACACCTGCGCCCGGGTCTGCCACTCGCCGACCGGCTACGGGCTCAACGCGACGTTCGGCACGTCGGCGGGCACCCAGGACTTCAAGTCGGTCGAGCAGTGCGACGTGATGCTCGTCATCGGCGCCAACCCGACCGACGCGCATCCGGTGTTCGCGAGCCGGATGAAGAAGCGGCTGCGCGCCGGCGCGAAGCTCATCGTCGCCGATCCGCGGCGCATCGACCTGGTGCGCTCGGCCCACGTCGAGGCGACGCATCACCTGCCGCTGCGGCCGGGCACCAACGTCGCGCTGATGAATGCCTTCGCGCACGTGATCGTGACCGAGGGGCTGGTCGACGAGGCCTTCGTCGCCGCGCGCTGCGACCTCGCCGAGTTCGCCCGCTGGCGTACCTTCGTCGCCGAGGAGCGCAACAGCCCGGAGGCGCAGGCGGAGGCGCTGGGCGTGCCGGCCGAGGACGTGCGGGCGGCGGCGCGGCTCTACGCGACCGGCGGCAACGCGGCGATCTACTACGGCCTCGGCGTCACCGAGCACAGCCAGGGGTCGACGATGGTGATGGCGCTCGCCAACCTCGCGATGGCGACCGGCAACATCGGCCGCGACGGCACCGGGGTGAACCCGCTGCGCGGCCAGAACAACGTGCAGGGCTCGTGCGACATGGGCTCGTTCCCGCACGAGTTGACCGGCTATCGCCACATCTCGAACGCCGGCGTGCGCGGGCTCTTCGAGGACGACTGGGGGGTGACGCTCGATCCCGAGCCGGGCCTCCGGATCCCGAACATGTTCGTGTCGGCGATCGACGGCTCGTTCCGCGGGCTCTACGTGCAGGGCGAGGACATCGCGCAGAGCGATCCCAACACCCAGCACGTGACCGAGGCGCTGCGCTCGCTCGAGTTCCTGGTCGTGCACGACCTGTTCCTGAACGAGACCGCGAGCTATGCCCACGTCTTTTTGCCGGGCACCTCGTTCCTCGAGAAGGACGGCACCTTCACCAACGCCGAGCGGCGGATCAACCGCGTGCGGCCGGCGATGCGCGAGGCGTCGGGCATGAGCGAGTGGGAGGCCGTCTGCCGGCTGTCGCAGGCGATGGGCTACGCGATGGACTATGCGGGTCCGGCCGAGATCATGGACGAGATCGCGCGGCTGACGCCGACCTTCGCCATGGTCAGCCACGCGCGCCTCGACGCCGAGGGCTCGATGCAGTGGCCGGTCAACGCCGAGCATCCGGACGGCTCGCCGATCATGCACACCTCGGGCTTCGTCCGCGGCAAGGGGCGGTTCATGATCACCGAGTACGTGCCGACCGCCGAACGCACCAGCCGCAAGTTCCCGCTGATCCTGACCACCGGGCGCATCCTCAGCCAGTACAACGTGGGCGCGCAGACGCGGCGCACCGAGAACAGCCGCTGGCACGAGGAGGACGTGCTCGACATCCATCCGTTCGACGCCGAGGAGCGCGGCATCGCCGACGGCGACCGGGTCTCGGTGACGAGCCGGGTGGGCCAGACGACGCTGCTCGCGCGGGTCTCCGAGCGGATGCCGCAGGGCGTGGTCTACACCACCTTCCACCATCCGTTCTCCGGGGCGAACGTCATCACCACCGAGTATTCCGACTGGGCGACCAGCTGTCCCGAGTTCAAGGTGACGGCGGTGCAGGTGGCGCCGACCAACCGTCCGTCGCCGTGGCAGGAGGAATACGCCGAGATGGTGCCGGCGACGCGGAAGATCGCTGCGACGGCGGCGGAGTAGCATCTTGGAGATTCGCCGCCTCGACGCGGTCGAGCGCCCGGCGTCGCTGACGGCGACCGGGCGCCTTCATGCCGGCGGCGCGGAGCGGCCGGTCACCTGGCATCTCGCCGAGGAGATGCCGGTCGCCGTGCTGCTGAACGGCACCGCCTTTGCGGTGATGATGATGACGCCGACTGATCTCGAGGATTTCGCCGTCGGCTTCGCGCTGACCGAGGGGGTCGTCGCGCGGGCCGGGGAGATCGACAGCCTGCGGATCGCCGAGGCTGCCGACGGCATCGTCGCCAACCTGCGGCTCGATCCCGCACGGGTGGCGGCGGTCGAGGACCGGCGGCGGACGCTGGCCGGGCGGGCGGGCTGCGGGCTTTGCGGCGCGCAGACA
>JBDHSS010000226.1:0-5347 GCA_039808205.1 Paracoccaceae bacterium
CGGTCACGGAGGAGCGTTGCGGCGGAAGGCGGCGGGGGTCTGGCCGGTCCAGTCGCGGAAGGCGCGGCCGAAGCTCGACTCGTCGCCGTAGCCGACGAGGTGGGCGACGCGCTTCAGCGGCAGGTCGCTACGCTGCAGGAGCGCCTCGGCGCGGCGGCGCCGTGCCGCGGAGCGGAGCGCCATCAGCGACGTGCCTTCCTCCCGCAGGTGCCGCTGCAGGCTCCGGAGCGAGACGTTGAGCCGGCCGGCGATCGTCGCCGCGTCGGGCGCCTCGTCGCCGAGCTCGACGAGGACGCCGGCGATCCGGCGCGACAGCAGCCGGTCCTGGCGGTACTGCCGCGCCATGATCGGAATCGGCTTCAACAGCATCCGGCGCAGCGCGGCGTCGTCGCGCACCACCGGCAGCCGCAGATAGCCCGCGTCGAAGCGGAGCCCGGCGGCGGCGGCGTCGAAGGACACCTCGCCCGGGAACATCCGGCGGTAGACGTCCGCGTGCGCCGGTGCGGGATAGGGAAAGGCGGCGAGCCTGAGCGCGATCCGCGAGTCGACGAGCCAGCAGCCGATGCCGTGCAGGTTGCGCAGGAGGCTGACGAGGCAAAACTCCCGCAACGCGCCGAGATCGGTGGCCTCGCCGATCTCGACCACCGCCTCCGCGCCCTCGACGCGGAGCCCGATCCGCACCTCGTCGGTGAGGAGGCCGTGGTGGCGGCACCAGCGGCGGAGCGCCACCTCGAGGCTGGGGGCGGTGAGCGACGCCCGGCAGAGCATGCCGTAGCTGCCCCAGCGGAGCGGCCGGGCGAACCAGCCGAGCGCCTCGTCATCGAGCTCGCGCATCGCGTGGGCCGAGAGCGCCTCGAACCGTTCGAGCGCGACGCGGGCGAGAGGCTCGCCCACCGCCTGGGGCGCGATCCCCGCGTGCCGGAGCGCGGCCGTGGGGTCGGAGCCGCGGCGCGCATAGCCGAGCACGATCGCCCGGACGAAGGCCATGGTCGTCGCTGGATGCGGTGTCGTCCTGCGCATGTCGCTCGCCGTTGGTGGCGCAATCTGCACAAAGACTGGCGGCAAATGCAACCGGCGCTGCGCTAGCCTGCGATCCCAAGCCGTCCTGCGTCGCAGGGGCCGGATACTGCAGGATCGCCGGAGCGCAGACCCCTGCCCTGCCGCGCGAGATCGGGAGGATGGGCATGTTCGACGCGGTGATGGGCTTCGGGCTCAGCGAGGAGATCGAGGCGCTGCGCGGCATGGTCCGCCGCTTCGCCGCCGAGGAGATCGCCCCCCGCGCCGCGAGAATCGACGCCGACAACGAATTCCCCGCCGACCTCTGGGAGAAGTTCGGCGCGCTCGGCCTGCTCGGCATCACCGTCCCCGAGGCGGATGGCGGCTCCGGCATGGGCTACCTCGCCCATTGCGTCGCGCTCGAGGAGATCAGCCGCGCCTCGGCCTCGGTCGGCCTCTCCTACGGCGCGCATTCTAACCTCTGCGTCAACCAGATGCGGCGCTGGGGGACGGCCGAGCAGAAGGCGAAGTACCTGCCGAAGCTCGTCTCCGGCGAGCACGTCGGCTCGCTCGCCATGTCCGAGCCGGGTTCGGGCTCCGACGTCGTCGGCATGAAGCTGCGCGCGAGGAAGCAGAACGACGGCTACGTCCTCGACGGCAACAAGATGTGGATCACCAACGGGCCGGACGCATCGACCCTCATCGTCTACGCCAAGACCGACCCCGAGGCCGGCCCGCGCGGCATCACCGCCTTCATCGTCGAGCGCGGCATGGCGGGCTTCTCGACCGCGCAGAAGCTCGACAAGCTCGGGATGCGCGGCTCGAACACCTGCGAGCTCGTCTTCCGCGGCTGCAAGGTGCCGTTCGAGAATGTCCTCGGCGAGGAGGGCAAGGGCGTCAACGTGCTGATGTCGGGGCTCGACTACGAGCGCGTCGTCCTCGCCGCCGGCCCGGTCGGCATCATGGCCGCGGCCCTCGACATCGCGGTCCCTTACGTCCACGACCGCGAGCAGTTCGGCAAGCCGATCGGCACCTTCCAGCTGATGCAGGGCAAGATCGCCGACATGTACACGACGATGAACGCCTGCCGCGCCTACGTCTACGCCGTCGCCGCCGCCTGCGACCGCGGCGAGACCACCCGCCAGGACAGCGCCGGCTGCATCCTCTACGCCGCCGAGAAGGCGACGCAGGTGGCGCTCGACGCCATCCAGTGCCTCGGCGGCAACGGCTACATCAACGACTACGCCACCGGCCGCCTGCTGCGCGACGCCAAGCTCTACGAGATCGGCGCCGGCACCTCCGAGATCCGGCGGATGCTGATCGGCCGCGAGATCTTCGAGCAGACGGCGTGAGGCGGCAATGACCCGCCTCGTCAGCAAGCTCGCGCCAGGGTCGCCGGACTTCGCCACCAACGCCGCGCGCATGGCCGCGCTCGTCGCCGAGTTCGGCGCTGTCGCCGACCGCACCCTTCAGGGCGGCGACGCGAAGTCGCGCGCCCGCCACGTCGCCCGCGGCAAGCTCCTCCCGCGCGAGCGCGTCACGCGGCTGCTCGACCCGGGCAGCCCGTTCCTCGAGATCGGCCTCTTCGCCGCCCATGGCGTCTACGCCGACCCGATCCCCGCCGCCGGCGTCGTCGCCGGCATCGGGCGGGTCTCGGGGCGCGACTGCATGATCCTCTGCAATGACGCGACGGTGAAGGGCGGCACCTACTATCCGCTGACGGTGAAGAAGCACCTGCGCGCCCAGGAGGTCGCCGAGGAGAACCGCCTGCCCTGCCTCTACCTCGTCGACTCGGGCGGGGCGAACCTGCCGAACCAGGACGAGGTCTTCCCCGATCGCGACCACTTCGGGCGGATCTTCTACAACCAGGCGCGGATGAGCGCGAAGGGCATCGCCCAGATCGCCGTGGTCATGGGCTCGTGCACCGCCGGCGGCGCCTACGTCCCGGCGATGAGCGACCAGACGATCATAGTCAAGGAGCAGGGCACGATCTTCCTCGCCGGCCCGCCGCTGGTTAAGGCCGCGACCGGGGAGATCGTCGACGCCGAGACCCTCGGCGGCGGCGACACCCACACCCGCCTCTCCGGCGTCGCCGACTACCTCGCCGAGAACGACGCCCACGCGCTAGCCCTGGCCCGGCAGGCGGTCGCGAACCTCGGGTCGGCGCCGGCGCCCTCGATCGGCCTCCGCACCGCCGCCCTTCCGGTGATGAGCCCGGACGAGCTTCTTGGCGTCGTCCCCGCCGATGCCAAGACCCCCTTCGACATCCGCGAGGTCATCGGCCGCATCGTCGACGGCTCCGACTTCGAGGAGTTCAAGGAGCGCTTCGGCACCACGCTGGTCTGCGGCTTCGCCCACGTCGACGGCGTGCCGGTCGGCATCGTCGCCAACAACGGCGTGCTCTTCTCCGAAAGCTCGCAGAAGGGCGCGCACTTCATCGAGCTCTGCTGCCAGCGAAAGACCCCGCTCATCTTCCTTCAGAACATCACCGGCTTCATGGTCGGCTCCAAGTACGAGGCCGGCGGCATCGCCCGCGACGGCGCGAAGCTCGTCAACGCGGTGTCGACGGCCGCCGTCCCCAAGATCACCGTCATCGTCGGCGGCTCGTTCGGCGCCGGCAACTACGGCATGTGCGGCCGCGCCTTCGGCCCACGCTTCCTGTGGATGTGGCCGAACGCGCGCATCTCGGTCATGGGCGGCGAGCAGGCCGCCGGCGTCCTCGCCACCGTCCGCCGTGCTGCCATCGAGGCCCGCGGCGGGGCGTGGAGCGCCGAGGAGGAAGCCGCGTTCAAGCAGCCCGTCCTCGACCAGTTCGAGGCGCAATCGCACCCGCTCTACGCCTCGGCCCGGCTCTGGGATGACGGCATCATCGACCCGCGCACCACCCGCGACGTGGTGGCGCTCTCGCTGCGCGCCGCGCTCAATGCCCCCGTAGAGGAGACGCGCTTCGGCGTGTTCCGCATGTGATGTTCGCCAAGATCCTCATCGCCAACCGCGGCGAGATCGCCTGCCGCGTCATCGAGACCGCCCGCAAGATGGGCATCGCCACCGTCGCCGTCTATTCCGAGGCGGACGCCGACGCCCGCCACCGCACGCTCGCCGACGAGGCGGTCGCCATCGGTCCGGCCCCCGTCGCGGAGAGCTACCTGAAGGGCGACCGCATCGTCGCGGCGGCGCTCGCCACCGGCTCGCAAGCGATCCACCCCGGCTACGGCTTTCTCTCCGAGAACCCGGATTTCGTCGAGGCCGTCGAGGCCGCCGGCCTCGTCTTCATCGGCCCCTCGGCCGCCTCGATCCGTGCCATGGGCCTCAAGGACGCCGCCAAGGCGCTGATGGCCGCAGCCGGCGTCCCCGTCGTCCCCGGCTATCACGGCGAGCGCCAGGACGCGGCCTTCCTCGCCGCCGAGGCCGACAAGATCGGCTACCCGGTGCTCATCAAGGCCCGCGCCGGCGGCGGCGGCAAGGGCATGCGCCTCGTCGAGCACCCCGGCGACTTCGCCGCCGCGCTCGAGGGCGCGCAGCGCGAGGGCAAGTCGAGCTTCGGCGACCCCGCCGTCCTCATCGAGAAGTACGTGACCACGCCGCGGCACATCGAGGTGCAGGTCTTCGGCGACAAGCACGGCGCCGTCGTCCACCTCTGGGAGCGCGACTGCTCGCTGCAGCGCCGGCACCAGAAGGTGATCGAGGAGGCCCCTGCCCCGGGCATGCCCGCGGAGGTCCGCGCCGCGATGACCGCAGCCGCAGTCAAGGCCGCGCGCGCCGTCGACTACCATAACGCCGGCACCATCGAGTTCATCGCCGACGGCTCCGGCCCGCTGCGCCCCGACGGCTTCTGGTTCATGGAGATGAACACCCGCCTCCAGGTCGAGCACCCGGTCACCGAGGCGATCACCGGCCTCGACCTCGTCGAATGGCAGCTCCGCGTCGCCGCCGGCGAGCCCCTGCCTCTTACCCAGGACGAGATCCCCCTCCGCGGCCACGCGTTCGAGGCGCGCATCTACGCCGAGGATCCGACCAGAAACTTCCTCCCCGCCCCCGGCCCCCTCCTCCACGTCGCCTTCGCGCAAGGCGCGCGCATCGACACCGGCGTCCGCTCCGGCGACCGGATCAGCGCCCACTACGACCCGATGATCGCCAAGCTCACCACCCACGCCGCAAGTCGCGCCGAGGCGCTCTTCCGGCTGCGCGAGGCGCTCGGACGCACCCACATCTCGGGCACGGCGACCAACCTCGGCTTCCTCCAGGCGCTCTGCCGCGACGAGGACTTCGCCGCCGGCCGCATGGACACCGGCCTCATCGCCCGCAAGCAGGAGGCCCTCACCCACGTCCCGGCGCCCGACGATGCCGCCGT
>JBDHSS010000227.1:0-5326 GCA_039808205.1 Paracoccaceae bacterium
CCGGCCCCGACATGGTGATGAGCTGGTTCGACGATCCGTTCCAGTACCCCGACAAGCTCATCCCGGTGACCGAGCTCGCGAACGCGATCGGCGCGGCGAACGGCGGCTGGTACGACGGCCCGCGCGACTACGCGGTCAAGGACGACGCCTTCATCGCCATGCCGCTCTGCGCCATCGGCAACGCGATCTGCTACCGCGACAGCCACATGAAGGCGGCAGGCTTCAGCGAGTTCCCGGCCGATTCCGCGGGCTTCCTCGAGCTCTGCAAGGCGCTGCACGGCAAGGGCACGCCCGCGGGCTTCCCGCACGGCAAGGCGGTCGGCGATGGCAACAACTATGCGCACTGGCTCTTGTGGTCGAACGGCGGCGAGATGGTCACCGAGGCGAGCGAGGTGGCGATCGACAGCGACGAGACCCGCAAGGCGATCGCCTATGCCCAGGAGCTCTACAAGACCTTCATTCCCGGCACCGAGAGCTGGCTCGACATCAACAACAACCGCGCCTTCCTCGCCGGGCAGATCTCGCTGACCGCAAACGGGGTGTCGCTCTACTACGCGGCGATCAAGGATCCGGCGATGAAGGAACTCGCCGACGACATCCGCACCCACATCCTGCCGATCGGGCCGGTCGGCAAGTCGGTCGAGCTGCACCAGACCACGTCGATCTCGATCTTCAAGCACACCAAGTACCCGGAGGCGGCGATGGCCTACCTCCAGTTCATGTACGACACCAAGCGGATGAACGACTGGATCACCGGCGCCTCCGCCTATTGCTGCTCGGCGCTCAAGGACATGGCCAACAACCCGGTCTGGACCTCGAACCCGATCCACGCGCCTTACGCCAAGGCCTCCGAGAGCCTGCGGCCGAACGGCTATGCGGGGCCCCTCGGCTACGCCTCGGCGGGGGTGATGGCCGACTACGTGCTCGTCGACATGTTCGCCGAGGCCGTCACCGGCGCCTCGGCCGACGACGCGATCAAGAGCGCCGCGCGCCGGGCCGGGCGCTACTACAGCTGACGCGAACGGCCGGCGGGCGCGTCCCGCCGGCCGCGCTCCGGGGAGGGAAGCCATGGCACGAGCACGACGCGGCGGCCCGATCGCCTGGCTGACCGAGAGCCGCAACGGCCTCGGGCTCCTGTTCATGCTGCCGGCGGCGGCGTTCCTGATCTGCTTCCTGACCTATCCGCTCGGCCTCGGCGTCTGGCTCGCGTTCACCGACACCAAGATCGGCCGGCCGGGCATCTTCATCGGCCTGGAGAACTTCCTCTGGCTGGCCGATGACAGCGTGTTCTGGCTGTCGGTCTTCAACACGTTCTTCTACACCGTGATCGCGTCGGTGCTGAAGTTCGGGCTCGGGCTGTGGCTTGCGCTCATCCTGAACGAGAACCTGCCGTTCAAGAATTTCTTTCGCGCGATCATCCTGTTGCCATGGGTCGTTCCCACCGTGCTTTCGGCGCTGGCGTTCTGGTGGATCTACGACAGCCAGTTCTCGATCATCTCCTACGTGCTGATGAAGTGGGGGCTGATCGACGCGCCGATCAACTTCCTCGGCGAGCCGTGGAACGCGCGCTTCTCGGTGATCGCGGCCAACGTCTGGCGCGGCATCCCGTTCGTGGCGATCTCGCTCCTCGCCGGGCTGCAGACCATCCCGCAGTCCTTGAACGAGGCGGCGGCACTCGACGGCGCCACCTCGTGGCAGCGGTTCCGCCGGGTGACGCTGCCGCTTCTCACTCCGATCATCGCGGTGGTGATGACGTTCTCGGTCTTGTTCACCTTCACCGACTTCCAGCTGATCTACGTGCTGACCCGCGGCGGGCCGGTGAACGCCACCCACCTCATGGCGACGCTCTCGTTCCAGCGGGCGATCCCCGGCGGGCAACTCGGCGAGGGCGCGGCGATCGCGGTGGCGATGATCCCGTTCCTGCTGGCGGCGATCCTGTTCTCGTTCTTCGGGCTGCAGCGCCGACGCTGGCAGCAGGGCGGCGGCGACTGATGGAGGCCCGCGATGGCTGAGACCCCGACCGACGACATCGTCGGCATGGAGCAGTTCAACACGCTGCCCCGCCGCATCGTCGTGACCTACATCCCGCTGGCGATCTTCGTCTTCGTGCTGCTGTTCCCGTTCTACTGGATGGCGATCACGGCGATCAAGCCGGACCACCAGCTGACCAACTACACCGACTACAGCCCGTTCTGGGTGGTGGGGCCGACGCTCGACCACATCCGCTACCTGTTCCTCGAGACCTCCTATCCCGGCTGGCTCTGGAACACCGTCGTCGTCTCGGTCGCTTCGACGGTGATCGCGCTGGCGGCGTCGGTCTTTGCCGCCTACGCGATCGAGCGGCTGCGGTTTTCCGGCGCGCGGGTGACGGGGCTCCTGATCTTCCTCGCCTACCTCGTGCCGCCGTCGATCCTGTTCATCCCGCTCGCCTTCATCGTGTTCCAGGTCGGGATCTTCGACTCGCGGCTGGCGCTCATCCTCACCTATCCGACGTTCCTGATCCCGTTCTGCACCTGGCTCCTCATGGGCTACTTCCGCTCGATCCCGTTCGAGCTCGAGGAGAGCGCGCTGGTCGACGGCGCCTCGCGCTGGCAGATCCTGACCAAGGTAGTGCTGCCGCTGGCGGTGCCGGGCCTGATCTCCGCCGGGATCTTCGCCTTCACCCTGTCGTGGAACGAGTTCATCTACGCGCTCACCTTCATCTCGTCGTCGGAGAACAAGACGGTGCCGGTCGGCGTGCTGACCGAGCTCGTCCGCGGCGACATCTACGAGTGGGGCGCGCTCATGTCCGGCGCGCTCGTGGGCTCGTTGCCTGTCGTCATCCTCTACTCGTTCTTCGTCGACTACTACGTGTCCTCGATGACGGGAGCGGTGAAGGAATGAAGCACGACCCGGTCGACACCAAGACGATCCTGATTGCCGGCGCCTGGCGCCCCGCCGCCTCCGGCGAGATACTGCCGGTCCACGCGCCCGACTCGGGCGAGATCTTCACCTCGATCGCGCGCGGCGGCGCCGAGGACGTCGACGCCGCCGTCGCCGCCGCCCGCGTCGCCTTCGCCGGCGAGTGGGGCGCCACGCCGGCGGTCGAGCGCGGGCGCATCCTCGCGCGCTTCGCCCGGCTCATCGCCGAGGACGCGGACGATCTCGTCGCCACCGAGGCGCAGGACTGCGGCAAGCCCCTGAAGCAGGCGCGCGCCGATATCACCGCCGTCGCGCGCTACTTCGAGTTCTACGGCGGCGCCGCCGACAAGCTGCACGGCGAGACCATTCCCTACCTGCCCAGCTACACGGTGATGGTGCAGCGGGTGCCGCACGGCGTGACCGGGCACATCATCCCGTGGAACTATCCAGCGCAGATGTTCGGCCGTACGCTGGCGCCGGCGCTCGCCGCCGGCAACGCCTGCGTGCTGAAGCCGGCAGAGGAGGCGTGCCAGAGCGTGCTGCGGCTCGCCGACCTCGCCGCCGCCGCGGGGCTGCCGGCGGGCGCGCTCAACGTCGTCACCGGGCTCGGCGAGGAGGCTGGCGCTGCGCTGGCGGCGCATCCGGACATCGACTTCCTGTCGTTCACCGGCTCGCCGGAGGTGGGCACGCGGGTGCAGAAGGCCTCGGCCGAGCACCACCGCGCCTGCACGCTCGAGCTGGGCGGCAAGTCGCCGCAGGTGGTGTTTGCCGACGCCGACCTCGACCGGGCGCTGCCGGTCATCCTGAACGCCATCGTGCAGAACGCCGGGCAGACCTGCTCGGCGGGCAGCCGGCTGCTGGTCGAGCGGGCGCTCCTCGAGGCGCTGGTGCCGCGGCTGGCCGAGCGCTTTGCCGAGCTGTGCCTCGCGCCATCGTTCCTCGACGCCGACTGCGGGCCGCTGATCTCGGAGGCGCAGCTCGCGCGCGTGCGGAGCTTTCTCGCCCGCGCGGAGGCCGACGGCATTCCGCTCCTCGCAGAAGGCCGCTCGGTCGACGGACTGCCAGAGGGCGGCTACTACGTGGCGCCGCGGCTCTACGGGCCCGTGCCCGAGCATCACCCGCTGGCGCAGCAGGAGGTGTTCGGGCCGGTGCTCGCCATCCTGCCGTTCGAGGACGAGGCCGACGCGGTGCGGCTGGCGAACGGCACCGCCTTCGGACTTGTCGCCGGCATCTGGACCGAGAACGGCGGCCGGCAGCTCCGGATGGCGAACGCGCTGCGCGCCGGGCAGGTCTACGTGAACGGCTACGGCGCTGGGTCGGGGATCGAGCTGCCGTTCGGCGGCACCGGTCGCTCCGGGCACGGCCGCGAGAAGGGGATGGAGGGTCTGCGCGCGTTCACCGTGGCCAAGACCATCGTCCTCAACCACGGGTGAGCGGGATGCGGCTTCAAGGCAAGACGGCGCTGGTGACGGGCGGCGGCTCCGGCTTCGGCGCCGGCATCGTCGCGGCCTTCGCGCGCGAGGGGGCGCGCGTCACCATCCTCGACCGCGACGGCGCCGCGGCCGAGCGCGTGGCGGCGGCGACGCCGGGGGCGCGGGCGGTGACCGGCGACGTGACGCGGGCCGAGGACGTGGAGCGCGCGGCGGCGGCTGCGGCGGCCGGCGGCGGCCGGCTCGACATCGTCGTCAACAACGCCGGCTGGACCCACCGCAACCGGCCGATGCTCGAGGTCAGCGAGGCCGACTTCGACCGGATCTTCGCGATCAACGTCAAGGCGATCTTCCTGATGACCCGCGCCGTGGTGCCGCTGATGCGCGGGCAAGGCGGCGGGGTCATCCTCAACATCGGCTCGACCGCGGGGATCCGGCCGCGGCCGGGGCTCACCTGGTACAACGCCTCCAAGGGCGCGGTGAACCTCGTCTCGCGCTCGATGGCGGTCGAGCTGGCGCCAGACGCGATCCGGGTCAACTGCGTCGCACCGGTGATGGGCGTGACCGGGCTGCTCGAGGCGTTCATGGGGCTGCCCGACACCCCTGAGAACCGGGCGAAGTTCGTGGCGACGGTGCCGCTCGGCCGGCTGTCGACGCCGGAGGACGTGGCGGGCGCCTGCGTCTATCTCGCCTCCGACGAGGCGGCCTTCGTGACCGGGGTGGTGCTCGAGGTGGACGGCGGGCGGACGATCTGACTTGAGGTCACCCCCGCGGGCCCGGCGTCGGGGGGCATCGAGCCCCCCTCCGCCGGCGTCGGCCGGCGCCGACTTCGGCACCCGGGCCTTGGGGCGCGCGCGGGGGTGGCGGGTGCGGGCGCGGCCTTTGCCGCGAAGATGTGCGCGCGGTGCGCGCATTGTCTTCTTTGCTGGTTTTCCGGCTGTTGCCGGAAAACGACTGCTCTCCAGGTTTCAAGGCCGTATGAAAACCAGGGTTGG
>JBDHSS010000228.1:0-5312 GCA_039808205.1 Paracoccaceae bacterium
GGCCTCGGCCGGCCCGAGCGCCACGCCGTCGCGGAACGCCTGGGAAAGCACGCCACGCCGGTCGCGGAGCGTGACGACGAGCGCCCCCGGCTGCCCGCAGGCCAGCGCCTCGAAGCGGCTGACCCCAACGGCGGGGATGCCGAGGCCGAGTGCGAGGCCGCGCGCCGCGGCGACCGCGAGGCGCAGTCCGGTGAAGTTGCCGGGGCCGGTGACGACGGCGATGCCGTCGAGCCCGCCCCAGGACACGCCCGCCTCGGAGAGAAGCGCCTCGAGGAGCGGCAGCAGCCGCTCGGCCTGGCCGCGATCCATGGGCTCGTCGGCAGAGCCGAGCACACGGTCGCCCGAGACGAGCGCGGCCGCGCAGTGCGCGGCCGAGGTGTCGAAGGCGAGGATCAGCGGCGCGTCAGAGGCCAACCGGCCTGACCTCGCTCACCTCGGGGATGTAGTGGCGCAGCAGGTTCTCGATCCCCATCTTCAGCGTCATCGTCGACGACGGGCAACCGGCGCAGGCGCCCTGCATGTGCAGGTAGACGACGCCGCGGTCGAAGCCGTGGAAGGTGATGTCGCCGCCATCCTGCGCCACTGCCGGGCGCACGCGGGTGTCGAGGAGCTCCTTGATCTGGCTGACGATCGCCGCGTCGGCGCCGTCATCGCCGCCGGTGGCATGCCCGACGGCGCCGGCG
Source organism: Paracoccaceae bacterium (assembly GCA_039808205.1). Classification (GTDB taxonomy): domain Bacteria; phylum Pseudomonadota; class Alphaproteobacteria; order Rhodobacterales; family Rhodobacteraceae; genus Amaricoccus. Next base: position 684 of record JBDHSS010000228.1, read on the forward strand.
TCGCCCTCGATCGCCGGGTCGCCGGACTGGAAGTGCTCGAGGATCGCGCCGAGAATGCCGGGCTTGATGTGCGTCCACTCCTCGCCGTCGGCCTTGGTCACGGTGACGAAGTCGGGGCCGAGGAACACGCCCGCCACGCCGCCCGCGCCGAAGATCCTCCGCGCCAGCGGCGAGGCCTCGGCCGCCTCCGCGCCCGGAAAGTCCGCCGTTCCCGTCGACAGCACCTTCTGGCCGGGCAGGAACTTCAGCGTCGCCGGGTTCGGCGTCGACTCGGTCTGGATGAACATGGGACAAGCCTCCGATCTGCAACTTGAGATGCGCGCGGGGAGGGCGCGAGTCAAGGGATCTGGAACGGTTCTAAAGTCGCCGCCCGCTCAGCTGGTGGCGACGATGTCCTCCTTGGTCATCGAGCCCGGGACGATGGTGATCGGCACCCGGAGCTCGTTCATCCGCCGGCCGACGAGCGCGCTGACGAGCGGCCCGGGCCCCGACTTGTCGGTGCCGGCGCCGAGCACCAGCACGCCGATCTCGGGGTCGGACTTCAGGTGCGCGATCACCGCGTCGACCTTGTCGCCCTCGCGGATCGCGAGCGTCGGCGTGATGCCCTCGCGCTTCTCCATGCGGTCCTTGAAGATCTGGAAGTGCGCCTCGACCTTCTCGTGCGCCTCGGCGCGCATGACGTCGGCCACCCCCATGAAGTGCTGGAACTCCTCGGGCGAGATCACCGCGAGCATGACGACGCCGCCGCCGGTCTTGGCGGCGCGGATCGCGGCGAAGCGCATGGCGTTCAGCATCTCGGGGCTGTCGTCCAGAATGATCAGCGACTTGCGCAAGCCTCTCCCCCTCGCCCGCGTCCCCGGCCGCAGATAGCACCGCCCCCGCAGCTTGACCAGACCGGCGCGCCCCGTCTTCTTCCTGGGTAAAGTTCCCCCGCCGGAGGCGCCTGCCCGCGGGGCGGGGCGCAGCGCCGCAAGACTGTCGCCGGCTCAGGCCTCGCGGCTCTGCACCAGCCCGACGATCGCCTTGGTCCGCGCGAGGATCGGCGCCGCGATCGCGCTCGCGCGGTCGGCGCCGCGGCCGAGCAGGCGGTCGATCTCGGCCGGGTCGGCCATCAGCTCGTTCATCCGCCGGCTGAGCGGCGCGAGCTCGGCGACGGCGAGGTCGGCGAGCCGCGGCTTGAACTCGGAGAACGGCTTTCCGGCGAACTCGGCCAGCACCGCGCCCGCGTCGCTGCCAGCGAGGGCGGCGTAGATGTTGACGAGGTTTGCGGCCTCCGCCCGGCCGGCGAGGCCCTCCGGCGTCGCCGGCAGCGGCTCGGCATCGGTCCGCGCCTTGCGGATCTTCTGGGCGATGGTGTCGGCGTCGTCGGTCAGGTTGATCCGGCTCATGTCCGAGGCGTCGGACTTCGACATCTTCTTGGTGCCATCGCGGAGGCTCATCACCCGGGTGGCCGCGCCCTCGATCACCGGCTCGGTCATCGGGAAGAACTCGACGTCGTAGTCGTGGTTGAACTTCGCCGCGATGTCGCGGGCGAGCTCGATGTGCTGCTTCTGGTCCTCGCCGACCGGCACGTGGGTGGCGTGGTAGAGCAGGATGTCGGCGGCCATCAGGCTCGGATAGGCGAAGAGCCCGAGCGAGGCGCGCTCGCGGTCCTTGCCGGCCTTCTCCTTGAACTGGGTCATCCGCTCCATCCAGCCGAGCCGGGCGACGCAGTTGAAGATCCAGGCGAGCTCGGCATGGCCGCTCACCTGGCTCTGGTTGAACAGGATCGACCGCTCCGGGTCGATGCCGCTGGCGATGTAGGCGGCGGCGAGCTCGCGCGTCGCGCGGCGCAGGTCGCCCGGATCCTGCCAGACTGTGATCGCGTGCAGATCGACGATGCAGTAGATCGTCTCGTGGCTCGACTGCATCGAGGCGAAGCGCTTGAGCGCACCCAGATAGTTGCCGAGCGTCAGGTTGCCGGACGGCTGGATGCCGGAAAACACGCGGGGGACGAAGCTCGCCTCGGCCATGGACTTGAAGGCTCCGGAATGACGGGAGCGCGTTAATGGCGCCCCGCCACGCTCCCGTCAACGGGCCACGTCAACCGGCCAGCGCCCCCGGCGGGTCGTCGTCGCCGGGCGCCGGCACCTCACGGACGCTCGCCGGCGGCGGCTCGCCGAGGGCGTCGCGCACCATCGCGTCGGCGATCTCGATCCGGCCGATCACCGCCGTATCGGCACCCTTCTCGCGCAGGTGCTCGGCCTCGGAGCGGGTCTCGGCGCGCGCGACGATGCGGAGGCGGGGATTGGCGGCGCGGGCGCGCTCGACGACCTGGCCGGCCTCGAAGACGTTCGGCAGAGCGACGAAGAGCCGCGCCGCGCCGGCGAGGTTGGCGGCGGCGAGCACGCGCGGCAGCGCGGCGTTGCCGCCGATCGCCTCGATGCCGGCGTCGCGAAGCTCGGCCACCGTCTCCTGGCGGTCGTCGATCACCAGGAGGGCCACGCCATGGCGCTCGAGCGCGCGCGCGACGTGCCGGCCGACGAAGCCGTAGCCGGCAACGACCGCGTGGCCGCTGAGCGCGGTGGTGACGAGGCCCGGCTCCTCCGCTGGCCCGGGGGCGGCCGTGTCGACCGCAACCGGCGCGGCCCGCCGCCGCGCCAGCACCCGGTCGAGAAGCGCGAAGAGCAGCGGGTTGGCGACGATCGAGACGATGGCGCCGCCGAGGATCAGATCCTGCGCCGCGGGATCCATCAAGCCGAGGCTGATGCCGAGCGTGGCAAGGATGAACGAGAACTCGCCGATCTGCGCCAGGCTGACCGCCACCGTGCCGGCGGTGGCGCGCGAATGGCCGAACAGCCGGACGATCGCGTAAGCCGCGATGGTCTTGCCGACGATGATGACGGCGACGGTCCCGAGGAGCGGCAGCGGCATGGTGACCAGCACGTGCGGGTCGAAGAGCATGCCGACCGAGACGAAGAACAGCACCGCGAAGGCGTCGCGCAGCGGCAGCGAGTCCTCGGCGGCGCGGTGGCTGAGCTCGGATTCGGCCAGCACCATGCCGGCGAAGAACGCGCCGAGCGCGAAGGAGACGCCGAAGATCTCGGCGGCGCCGTAGGCGATGCCGATGGCGACGGCGAGGACGGCGAGGGTGAAGAGCTCGCGCGAGCCGGTGCCGGCGATGCGGTGCAGCGCCCAGGGGATCACCCGCGGGCCGCCGACCAGCATCACCACGACGAAGGCCGTGACCTTGGCGAAGGTGATGGCGAGCAGCACGATCACGCCCGCCACGCTGCCGCCGCCGCGCAGGATCTCGGCGTAGAGCGGCAGCAGGACCAGCGCGATCACCATGGCAATGTCCTCGACGATCAGCCAGCCGACGGCGATCCGCCCGCGCTCGGTGTCGAGGATGTGGCGGTCCTGCAGTGCGCGGAGCAGCACCACCGTGCTCGCGACCGAGAGCGCGAGGCCGAAGACGAGGCCCGTCGTCAGGCTCCAGCCGATCGCCCAGGCGAGGCCCATGCCGAGCAGCGTCGCGATCGCGATCTGCGCGATGGCACCGGGAATCGCAATTGCGCGCACCGACAGGAGGTCGCGCAGCGAGAAGTGCAGCCCGACGCCGAACATGAGCAGGATGACGCCGATCTCGGCCAACTCGGGCGCGAGGTGCAGGTCGGCGACATAGCCGGGCGTCGCCGGCCCGATGCACACGCCGGCGAGAAGGTAGCCGACGATCGGCGAGAGGCGCAGCCGCTGCGCCAGCGCGCCGAAGACGAAGGCGAGCACGAAGCCCGCCACCAGCAGCGTGAGGAGCGGCGTGTCGTGCATCGGGCCCTCGGTTTCGATCCGGCCCGTCATGCGGGAAAGCGGCGGAGGGATCAACCCGAGCGATGCCCGCGGGCCCGGCCGGCGGGTGCGGCCGCCGCTTGCCGCGCGGCCCGCCCGAGGCTAGTCGGAGGCATGGCGACCGGACAACAGGGGGCGGAAGGCCCGGCGGGGCAGGGCGTGCGTCCGGCGGGAGGCCTGCCGGCGATCGACCGCGACCGCACCTGGATCGCGGTCGTCTGCGGCTACTTCGCGTTCCAGGTGGCGTGGCGACGGTTGCTCGGCGGCGGGCTGGCGCTCGACGAGGCCGAGATTCTGCTCTGGAGCCGCCATCTCGCCTGGGGCTACGGGCCGCAGCCGCCGCTCTACTCATGGCTGCAGTGGGGGTTTCTGCAGGCAATCCCCGACCCGCTCCTCGCGCTGTCGCTCCTCAAGAACCTGCTGCTCGCGGCGACTTATCTCGCGGTCTACGCGCTGCTCCGGCAGGCACACCCGCCGCGCGACTCCGGCCTCGCCGCGCTCGCGCTGTTGCTCGTGCCGCAGATCGCGTGGGACAGCCAGCGCGACATGACCCACACCGTGCTCGCGACGCTCCTCGCCGCCTTGGCGACGCTCGTCTTCTGGTGCAGCACGCTTCCCGGCCGGCGCGGCGGCTGGATCGGCTTCGGCCTGGTCGTGGGCCTCGGGGTGCTGGCGAAGCCCAACGTCGTCGTGGTGCATGCCGCGCTCGTGCTGGCCGCGGCCAGCCTGCCCGAGCTTCGGCCGCGGCTGCGCCCGGGCGGCCTCGTCGCGGCGCTCCTCGTCGCCGCTGCGCTGGTGGCGCCG
>JBDHSS010000229.1:0-5285 GCA_039808205.1 Paracoccaceae bacterium
GAGAACGAGAAGGCGATCGCCGCCGGCCGCGAGCCGGCCAAGGGCGCCCCGATCCTGCTCGGCATCACCAAGGCGAGCCTGCAGACCCGGTCGTTCATCTCGGCCGCGTCGTTCCAGGAGACGACGCGCGTCCTCACCGAGGCGGCGACGCAAGGCAAGCGCGACAAGCTCGTGGGCCTGAAGGAGAACGTCATCGTCGGCCGGCTGATCCCGGCCGGCACGGGCGGCGCGACCCACACCATCAAGAAGATCGCCACCGACCGCGACGCGGCGATCATCGCCGACCGCCGCGAGGCGGCGATGGACGCGCTACCCGTCGACGAGATGGCCGAGCCGATGGGCTTCGAGGCCGAATAAGGCACGGCAGTCTTGCATGACAGGCTCGAAGGGCGCCCCTCAAAGGCGCCCTTCGGCTTTCTGGCACCGCGGTCGTGGCCGGGCCTGCACGGGCAGTTTACGACATCCGGAGTTTTACGTCGGCGATCTCCGGCCGCTCTCGGGCGCTGCCTTGCGCTTGGCCATCGGTTGTGATGACCATGCCCGCCGGGGCCCGACATGGGACAATGTGCAAGCTTGCAGTTGTGGCGCTGTTCCAGGCGCAACCAAAGGAGGAAGTCTGAATGCCAACTTTCAAAGGCACTCCGAGAGCCGACGACCTGTCGGCCGGTCCGCTGAATGATACCATGTTCGGCCTCGGGGGCGACGACACCCTGGACGGCCGCTTCGGCAATGACCGCCTGATCGGTGCGGCCGGCAACGACGTGCTCCTTGGCGAGCACGGCAACGACGCTCTGAACGGCGGCGTCGGCGACGACCAGCTGTTCGGCGCCCAGAACAACGACCGCCTGCTCGGCTGGTCCGGCAACGACTGGCTCAGCGGCGGCGACGACACCGACTATCTCGACGGCGGCTACGGCGATGATCGCCTCAATGGTGACGCCGGCAACGACGTCGTTCTCGGCGGCGTCGGCGACGACACCGTCAGCGGCGGCTGGGGCTATGACCGGGTGGACGGCGGCTACGGCAACGACGAGGTGGAGGGAGGCCGGCACGGCGACCGCCTGTTCGGCGGCGCCGGCAACGATGATGTCGGGGGCGGCGAGGGACGCGACGTGCTGAACGGCGGCTCGGGCCACGACAATCTCAAGGGCGGCCTCGACAACGACCGGCTGATCGGCGGCACCCAGGCCGACGTTTTCGAGTTCCAGCGCGGCCACGGCACCGACGTGATCGTCGACTACGGTCGCGGCAACGACAAGATCGACGTCGAGGACTTCGGCTTCGCCGACGCGGATGCGGTGCTCGGCACCGCCAGCCAGAACGGCGCCGATGTCGTGTTCGATCTCGGCAGCGGCACCCGGGTGATCGTTTCCAATCACGTCGTGGCCGACTTCGACGCCACCGACTTCATCCTCTGACCTGGGAGACGCGCAGATGCCCCGCATCAACGGCACTTCGGGCAACGACGTTCTGAACGGCGGCCCGACGAGTGACGAGATTTTCGGCTACGGTGGCGATGACCGGCTCAACGGACGCTACGGCGACGATCTGCTCAGCGGCTATCTCGGCAACGACTGGCTGAAGGGCGACCGCGGCGCGGACTCGCTGCTCGGCGGCTCGGGCAACGACTCGCTCTACGGCGACAACTCCACCGATTCCCTCGACGGCGGCGCCGGCAACGACTGGCTCTATGGCGGCAACAACGACGACTGGCTGAACGGCAGCAGCGGCAACGATCGCCTCGAGGGCGAGCAGGGCTTCGATACCCTCTACGCCGGGGCCGGCGCCGACTTCGCCAACGGTGGCGTCGGCGACGACCTGATCTATGGCGAGGCCGGCGCCGACGACCTGCGCGGCGGCGGCGGCTTCGACCGGCTCATCGGCGGCCTCGGCAACGACAACATCGAGGGCGGTGGCGACAACGACGCACTCTACGGCGGCGGCGGCCGCGACGTGCTCTTCGGCGGCACCGGCGACGACCGGCTGTTCGGCGGCGGGCGCGCCGACATCTTCGTCTTTTCGCTGAACCAGGGCTCCGACCGGATCCGGGATTTCGGCCAGGGCAACGACAAGATCGACGTGCAGGACTATGACTTCGCCAACGCCGACGAGGTGCTCGCCACCGCCCGGCAGAGCGGCGACAACGTCGTCTTCAACCTCGGTCTCGGCACCAGGATCATCGTTGAGCACCACGTCGTCGCCGACTTCGACGGCACCGAGTTCATTCTCTGACCGATCTCGGGGGGCGCGCAGGTGCGCCCCCTGCCCTACTTCGACCGGCGGCGCCGCGACGTCGACCTCTTCTCGGCCGCCGCACCGGCGCCGGGCAGCATCGCCTTCGTCATCGCCTTCGCGAACGCCTGCTGCTGACGCGCAATCTCGGCGCTCCAGAAGCCGCGCGCCGGACCAGCGGCGCGGTTGGCGGCGCTGAGCCACAGGCTCATCCACGGGTTCTTCATTTCCCTCACTCCTCAACGACCGAACGCGCTCGCGGCGGCCATGTCCCCGCAAGTGCACAAGCCACAGCTAGTCGCAAAGGGTGCTTTGCCAAGTCCCGCGGCTCAGCGTCGCGCCAGGTGCTCGGCAAAGGCCGCCAGAACCGCGGCATAGGTCGCGCGCTTGAACGGCACGATCCGCTCGACGAGACTGGCGGGCTCGACCCACGCCCATGTTCGGAACTCGGGGTGCTCGGTGGCGATGTCGATCTGGCCGTCGTGCCCGAGAAACCGCAGCAGGAACCAGCGCTGCTCCTGCCCGCGGAACCGCCCCTTCCACATGCGCGGCACGAGCTCGAACGGCAGGTCGTAGCGCACCGAATCCGGCGCCTCCGCCAGCACCTCGACGAGATCCGGCGTGATCCCGGTCTCCTCGCCGAGCTCGCGCAGCGCCGCTGCCCGCGGCATCTCGCCTGGATCGACGCCGCCCTGCGGCATCTGCCAGGCAGGCTCGGGGTTGTCGAGCCGCTGCCCGGCAAAGACCAGTCCCGCCGGGTTCAGCAGCATCACGCCCACGCACGGCCGGTAGGGCAGCGCGAGGATCTCGGCCTCGGTCATCGCGCCGGGCCTCAGTTCGCCGTGTTCTCGTCCGCGAGGTAGGACATGCCGCGTAGGATGTCGATCGCGTAGCTGAGCTGGTAGTCCTCGGCGCGCAGCTTCGCGGTCTCCTCCTTGTGCTTGCGGTCCTCCTCGAGCATCTTCTTCTCGTCCTCGGTCAGGCTGTCGTTGGACAGCGACCCGCGCAGGTCGGCCTCGCTGCGCAGCGGTGCCGGGTTCTCCTCCTGCGATGCGGCGACCTCCTCGGGGGCGCGCTGCTCGACGATGATGTCGGGTGCGACGCCGAGTGCCTGGATCGACCGCCCCGACGGCGTGTAGTAGCGCGCGGTGGTCAGCCGGATCGCCCCCTCGCCCTCGACCGGCATGATCGTCTGCACCGACCCCTTGCCGAAGGTTTGCGTGCCGAGGATGACCGCGCGGCGGTGATCCTTGAGCGCGCCCGCGACGATCTCCGACGCGCTCGCCGAGCCGCCGTTCACCACCACCGCCATCGGCTTGCCGTTGGTGAGATCGCCGGGCGTCGCGTTGTAGCGCTCGCTGTCGCGCGGGTCGCGGCCGCGGGTCGACACGATCTCGCCCGAGTCGAGGAAGGCGTCGACCACCGAGATCGCCTGATTGAGCAGCCCGCCGGGATTGTTGCGCAGGTCGAGCACCACGCCCGTCACCTTGTCGAGCCCCCCCGCCTTGTCGACGTCGGCCTTGAACTGCTTCTCGAGCTCGGGATAGGTCTGCTCGTTGAACGTGGTCAGGCGCAGCACGATCACTCCGTCCTCGACCCGCGACTTCACCGGCGAGATCGTGATCGTCTCGCGCGTCATCTTCACGTCGAACGGGTCGGGCGTGCCCTGCCGCTGCAGTGTCACGGTGATCTCCGAGCCGACCGGCCCGCGCATGAGATCCACCGCCTCGTTCAGCGTCAGCCCCTGCACCGGCTCGCCGTTCACCTGCACGATGAGATCGCCCGGCTTGACCCCGGCGCGGTCGGCCGGCGTGCCCTCGATCGGCGACACCACCTTCACGAGGCCGTTCTCCTGCGTGACCTCGATGCCGAGGCCGCCGAACTCGCCTTTGGTCTGCACCTTCATGTCATCGAAGTCGTCGGGCGGCATGTAGCTCGAGTGCGGATCGAGGTGCGAGAGCATCCCGTCGATCGCGCTCTGGATCAGCTCCTTGTCGTCGACCGGCTCGACATAGGACGTGCGAATCCGCTCGAAGATGTCGCCGAAGAGATCGAGCTGCTCGTAGACGGTCTTGTCCTTGTCGGCCTCCTGCGCCAGGATCGGCCCGGCGAACTGGGTGCTGACCAGCACGCCCACCGCCGCACCGCCGAGACCGGCAATCCACATCTTGTTCATCGAGCGTCTCTTCCTATCCGTTCTCGCCGGCGAACAGGGGCTCCGGATCGATGGGCCCAAGGTCGCGTCGGACCTCTATATACAGGGTTTCGCTGGCGCCGGCGCCAGTCTCCACCTGCGGCAGCATCACATATTCTTCAACGTCGAGCGGCCTTCCGCCGAGGATGCCGAGGAGCTCGCCGCGCCGGACCGCCGCCCCGGTCGTCACCCGGAGCTGCGCCATCCCGGCGAGCACGATCATTGTCGCGGGCTCGGGCTCGAGCACGACGACATAACCGTACTCGAGAAACGGTCCGGCGTAGCGCACGAGCGCGTCCGCGGGCGCGCTCACCAGCGCGAAGGGTGCGGCGGCCATCACCAGCCCCGGGTGCCGCACGCCGGCGGCGTCGGGCTCGTTGAAGTCGCGGAGCTTGCGCCCATCCACCGGCCAGGCGTAGCGCTCGGCCGGGTCGCGCACGGCGGCCGGCGGCTGCGGTGCACCCTCGCTCGCCGCGAGCGCCGCGGCGAGCGCGGTCAGGGTCGCGCTGTCGCGCGCCATCATCGTCGCCGTCGGGCTCTCCGGCCCCTCGTCCGGCGTCATCGCGGTCATCGCGGAGGCGAGCTCGGCATGGGCGGCGTTCAGCGTCGCGAGCCCCGCGGCGATGTCCTCGACGCCCCTGGCCCGCAGCCGCCGCGCCGCCTTGAGGCTCGCGAGCTCGGCGCCGAGCGCCATCGCCTGGTCCTGCAGCGCCGGCGTGAGCCGGCTCATCATCGCTGCCGCCCGCGCCGCCCCGACCGGCCCGAGCGGGTGCATCGCCTGGGCGGGCTGCGGCGTGCGGCTCATCGCCTCGAGCGCGGCGAGGAGCCGCGACACCTCGGCGCGCCGCTCGGCGAGGTC
>JBDHSS010000230.1:0-5257 GCA_039808205.1 Paracoccaceae bacterium
AGGCCTTCGCCGCCGACGGCCGCCGCCTCGCCGACCCCGCGAGCGCGCGCGCCGTCGCCTATCCGCTCGCGCGCGACGCGGACGGCCGCCTCGTGGTGCGCGAGGTCGACGCGGGCCCATTCTGAAGGGGCGGGCCGGAGCGCGCGGACGCCGCCGGCGACCGGAGCCAACCGCAATGGACACTCCAGGGAGGCGCTTGTAGGTTGCCGCCCGGTGGTTTGGTTTCGAGTACAAGGGATAGCGGTATGCCCAAAGCCTGGCGCCTCCCCAATGTCTTCGTGGTGGGGGACGCAAAGTGCGGTACCACGAGCCTGCACCGCCTGTTCGAGCTGACCCCAAGCATCGGCACGGCCCGGACCCGCAAGGAGCTGCACTACTTCTCGGCGCCTGAGCTGGTCGCCGCGATCAGTGGCCCGGGGGATGCCGATATCCCGGGCGCCATCATTCAGGACGAGGCGGACTATCTGGGAGAGTTCGCCCATCTCCCGCCCGATCTGCCCATCATCGCCGACGTCTCGCCGAGCTACCTGCGCAACCCCGCGGCGGCCCGCCGGCTGCAGACGCTGGCGCCCGAGGGGCGGATCGTCATCCTCCTGCGCGAGCCGGCGGCGAAGGTCTTCTCCCAGTACGTCCATCTCTGGACGCAGCGTCGCGAGACGCTGCCCTTCGAGGCGGCCTTCGAGGCCAGCGCCGCGCGGCGGGAGGCCGGCTTCTCCGACATGTTCGACTACGAAGGCGGCGGCCGCTATGCCGCCGCCGTGGCGCACTATCTCGGCCTCTTCGGCTCCGACCGGGTCCTGGTGCTGCTCTTCGAGGAGATGACCCGCGACATGGGCCCGGTGCGGCGCCGGCTCGAGGAGTTCCTCGGCGTGTCGCTGCCGGTGGCCGATCTGCCGCAGATCAACGCGGGCGGTCGGGCGAAATCGCCGCTCGCCGCCGCGCTCTTGGAGAACGAACGGCTGAAGACCGGCCTGCGCCGGGCCCTGCCGCTCGGGCTGCGCACCCGCCTCAGCGCGTCGGTGCGCCGGAGGGTGGCCTTCGAGAAGCCGGAGCTGCTGCCGGAAACCCGCGCTGCGCTGCGCCGCCGCTACGCCGGGGACGTGGCGGAGCTCGAGGCTCTGCTCGGCCGCCCGACCGGGTGGACCACCGGCTAGCCCGGAGGCGACCGGAGACCGCCTTCGCCGCGCGCGGCCGACCGTTCCACGACCATCCGAGGAGCCCGATGAGCCCCAGCCCTGCCGCCACCGCCGCCGCCGTGCCGCCGGTCTCGGTGATCATCCCCGCCTACAACCGGGCGGCGACGATCGGCGCGGCGGTCGCGAGCGTGCTGCGCCAGACCTATCCCGACTTCGAGCTCGTCGTCGTCGACGACGGCTCGACCGACGGCACCCTCGCGGCCGCCGGCGCCGTCCCCGACCCGCGCCTTCGCGTCGTCGCCGCGCCGGAGAACCTCGGCGCCGCCGGCGCCCGCAACCTCGGCGTCGCCGAGGCCCGCGGCACCTGGATCGCCTTCCAGGACAGCGACGACGAGTGGCTGCCCGGGAAGCTCGCGCGGCAGATGGCCCGCCTCGCCACCCCCGCCCCCGACGGCGCCGGCTGGGGCGGCTGCTACTGCGGCCTGCTCACCGTCGGCGCCCTCGATGCCCGTCCCGGCGAGCGCACCGCCCTGCGCTACGTGCCCGACCCGGCGGTGACGCCGGTGGAGGGCGACATCCTCGCGCCGCTGCTCGTGCGCAACATGATCTCGACCCAGACCCTCGTCGTCCGCCGCGACCTCTTTCTCGCCCTCGGCGGCTTCGACGAGACCACGACCCCGATCGAGGACTGGGACTTCGCGCTGCGCCTCGCCGCCCGAAGCCCGATCGCCTTCGTCGACGAGCCGCTCGTCCACCAGCGCTTCTCGCCCGACTCGATCACCCGCTGGACCCGGCGCCGCACCGACTCCCGGGAGCGTCTCGTCGCCAAGAACATGGCGCTCTTCGCCCGTCATCCCCGCCTGCTCGCCCGGCAGTACTACATCCTCGCCAGCGACAACCGGAAGGCGGGCGACCTCGCCGCGGCGCGGCGCTGGCTCGCCCTCGCCCGCCGGACCGCGCCCGCCGACCCGCGCCCCTGGGCGATGTCGCTCTACGTCGCGGGCCTCGGCCTTCTCGGGCCGCGCGCCGCCCGGGAGGGCTGACCCGAAGGCCGCCGGCCTCGCGTCCGCGCCGGTCAGGCGTCGACCCCGCCCCGGCCGGCGAGCAGCGCCTCGAAGTAGGCGATGGTCTTCTTCAGCCCGGCCTCGAGCGGAACGACGGGCTCCCAGCCGAGCACCGCCTTGGCGCGGGCGATGTCGGGCTGGCGCTGGGTCGGGTCGTTCTCGGGCAGCGGCCGGTGCACGAGCGCGGAACGCGAGCCGGTCAGCGCCACCACCTTCTCGGCCAGCTCGCGGATGGTGAACTCGCCGGGGTTGCCGAGGTTGATCGGCCCGGTCACCTCGTCGGGCGTCGCCATCATCCGGAGGAACCCCTCGATGAGGTCGTCGACGTAGCAGAAGCTCCGGGTCTGGCTGCCGTCGCCGTAGAGCGTGATCGGCTCGCCCTTCAGCGCCTGGACGATGAAGTTCGACACCACGCGGCCGTCGTTCGGGTGCATGCGCGGCCCGTAGGTGTTGAAGATCCGCACCACCTTGATCCGGAGCCCGTGCTGGCGGCGGTAGTCGAAGCACAGCGTCTCGGCACAGCGCTTGCCCTCGTCGTAGCACGAGCGCGGGCCGATCGGGTTGACGTTGCCCCAGTAGTCCTCGGTCTGCGGGTGCTGGCGGGGGTCGCCGTAGACCTCGCTGGTCGAGGCCTGCAGCATCCTCGCCCGCACCCGCTTGGCGAGGCCGAGCATGTTGATCGCCCCGTGCACGCTGGTCTTCGTCGTCTGCACCGGGTCGAACTGGTAGTGCACCGGCGAGGCCGGGCAGGCGAGATTGTAGATCTCGTCGACCTCGACGTAGAGCGGGAAGGTCACGTCGTGGCGCAAAAGCTCGAAGGCCGGCGCATCCAGCAGGTGCGCGACGTTGACCCGGCGCCCGGTGAAGTAGTTGTCGACGCAGAGCACCTCGTGGCCCGCCGCCACCAGCCGCTCGCAGAGGTGGCTGCCGAGAAACCCGGCGCCGCCGGTCACCAGGATCCGCCTGGGGATGATTCCGCTCATCGCCGCCTGCCCCTCCGCCGACCACCGGCCCTCCTGCCTAGCAGACCGGGAACCCGCGGGTAAACGCCCCGGCGCCGCGCGCGGGGCGCGCGCGCGCTCCTGCCGAATGCGGCTTGCAATCCCCCTGCCTCTTGAACGATTCTGGCGCCGGTCATTGATTTCCATGGTGCGGGGGGTGCGCGGATGCTCGACCAGCAGGACCGGTTTGCCGTGCCGCGGGCCGGCGACCCCGCGCGGCGCGTCCCGCCCGCGCCGCGTGTCCCCGCGGCCGACGCGCCGATCCTCGTCACCGGCGCGCCGCGCACCGGCTCCACCTGGCTCGGCAACGTGCTGGCGCTCGCGCCCGGGGTCGGCGTCGTGCACGAGCCGTTCAACCCGGCCTGCTCGCAGGGGATCTGCCGCGCCGACTTCCGCCACTCCTTCGTCGCGGTCACCGAGGCGAGCGAGGCGCCCTATCTCGCGGCGCTCAGCGACACGCTGGCCTGGCGCTTCAGCCCGGGAGCCGAGCTCCGCGCCATCCCGCACCGCACCGCCCCCCTGCCGCCGCGCGCGCTCGCCCGCCTCGCGCGCGACTACGCCTACTTCGAGCGCATGCGCCGCAGCGCCGCGCGGATCGTCGTCAAGGATCCGATCGCGCTCTTCTCCGCCGAATGGATCGCCCGGCGCTTCGGCGCCCGCGTCGTCGTCATCATCCGCCACCCGGCGGGCTTCGTCGCCTCGATGCGCGCCGCGGGCTTCGTGATGCACTTCGAGGCGTTCCGCCGGCAGCCGGAGCTGATGGCGGGCCGGCTCGCGCCCTTCGCCGCCGAGATCGCCGCCGCCGCGCCGGAGCCGTCGTCGAGCATCGCCGCCAACACGCTGCTCTGGCGCATCCTGCACCACCACATCGACCGCCTGCGCGCCGAGCATCCCGACTGGATCTTCGTGCGGCACGAGGATCTGTCGCGCGATCCCGCGGCCGAGTTCCCCGCGCTCTTCGCCCGGCTCGGCCTGGAGTTCACCGACGCCGCCCGCGCCGGGCTCGAGCAGTTCACCACCGCCCAGGGCGCGCTCGGGCGCCTGTCGCTCTTCGGCAACCGCCGCCGCACCATGCGCTCGAGCGCCGCCTCGGTGCACGCCTTCCGCGAGCGGCTGTCGCCCGCGGAGATCGCCACCATCCGCGACCTCACCGCGCCGCTCTGGCAGCGCTTCTACGCCGAAGGCGACTGGTAGCGTTCCGCGCGCGGAACGGGTGCCGGGGAGCGTTCCGCGCGCGGAACGTCCGGCCTCAGCTCCGCCGCGCCGCCCGCGCCCGGGCGAAAGCGAGGAACGCCGCCTCCGGGCTCCGGAGCGGCGGCCGGCCGGTCGACTGCCAGAGCCGCAGCCACTCGGCCTCGAGATAGTAGGGATCGAGCCCGGGGGCGGCGGCGCGCACGCGCTCGTGGATCTCGGGGTCGAGCCGCGGCCCCTCCCCCGGCGCCAGCCCGCGCGCCCGCACCACCACGACATCGCCGTCGCCGAGCGCCAGCGTGTAGTCGGGCAGCCGGTTCTCCTCGGCGAGATCGCGGATCATCTTGCGGAACACCCGCCGCGGGCTGGTCGAGCCGGTCTTCTTCAGGAGCGTCTCGAGCCCGACCCGCCACTCCGCCTGTCGGCCGCAGTGCTTGCGGGCGATCTCGTAGACCCGCCGCTCCAAGGGCTTGCGCAGGCTGAAGTAGTCGCGCGACAGCGTCAGCACCGAGCGCGCCAAGACCGAGCGGAAGATCCAGTCCGACAGCGTCACCGTGACCAGGATCATCCGGCCGCCCTTCGCCTTGCGCACGATCTCCCAGGCGTCGATCAGCCCGAAGCCGCGGGTGGTCTCGATGCCGCCGGTGGCGACGTTGGTGACGATGCGGGTGCCCGCGAGCCGCTCGAAGGCCTCGCGCAGCCGGCGGTAGCCGTCGCCGGACGTCTCGCGGTTGGTGGCGGCGAGCAGGTCGTGGGCAACGAGCCGGAGCGTCGGCGCCACCGCCCGCCCGGCGTTCAGCGCCGCCATCAGCTGGCTGATGCAGAAGATCAGCACGTCCTTGTCGTGGATGGTGGCGAGCCCCTT
>JBDHSS010000231.1:0-5235 GCA_039808205.1 Paracoccaceae bacterium
ACCTCGAACCCGTTCATCGCCCGCTGGATCCCGACCGCCGACGAGAGCCTCGTCGTCATCCGCTTCCGCAACCCGCGCGGCATCGACTTTCCCTATCTGACCTCGATGATCCAGACGAGCTGGATGAGCCGGGCGAATTCCATCGTGATCCCAGGCGGCAAGCTCGACCTCGCGATGCAGCTGATCCTGACACCGCTGATCCTGCGCCTCGCCGATGCGGCGAAGCGCGCCTGACCGCCCCTCGAAGGAGCCCCGACCCATGGCCCGCATCACCCTGCGCCAGCTTCTCGACGACGCCGCCGAGCACGGCTACGGCGTGCCCGCCTTCAACATCAACAACATGGAGCAGGGACTCGCCATCCTCGAGGCCGCCCGCGCCACCGACGCCCCCGTCATCCTCCAGGCGAGCCGCGGCGCCCGCGCCTATGCCGGCGACATCATGCTCGCGAAGATGATGGAGGCGCTCGAGGTCATGTTCCCCGAGATCCCGATCTGCATCCACCAGGACCACGGCGACACCGTCGCCACCTGCCTCTCGGCGATCCGCCACGGCTTCACCTCGGTGATGATGGACGGCTCGCTGCGCGAGGACGGCAGGACGCCGGCCGACTACGCCTACAACGCCGGGATCACCGCGGAAGTCGCCCGCCTCGCCCACATGGTCGGTGCCTCGGTCGAGGGCGAGCTCGGCTGCCTCGGCAGCCTCGAGACCGGCGGCGGCGAGGCCGAGGACGGGCATGGGCATCAAGGCACGCTCGACCGCGCGATGCTCCTGACCGACCCGGGCGAGGCCGCCCGCTTCGTCGCCGATACCGGCGTCGATGCGCTCGCCGTCGCCATCGGCACCAGCCACGGCGCCTACAAGTTCTCGCGGAAGCCCGACGGCGCGGTGCTCGCCATGGATCTCATCGAGCGCCTGCACGCGCGGCTGCCCGAGACGCATCTCGTGATGCACGGCTCGTCCTCGGTGCCCGAGGAGTGGCAGGCGGTCTTCAACGCCGCCGGTGGCGAGATGCGCGCGGCCTACGGCGTGCCGGTCGAGGAGATCGTCCGCGGCATCCGCCACGGCGTCCGGAAGGTCAACATCGACACCGACCTCAGGCTCGCCGTCACCGCCGAGTTCCGCCGGGTCGCCCAAACCTCGCGCGCCGAGCTCGACCCGCGCAAGTTCCTGAAGCCGGCGATGGCGGCGATGGAGACGGTCTGCCGCGAGCGCTTCGAGGCGTTCGGCACCGCCGGCAACGCCGCCCGCATCCGGGTGATCCCGATGGCCGACATGGCGCGCCGCTATGCCGGCGGCGCGCTCGCCCCCCGCTCCTCCGCCGCCCGCGCGGCCTGAACCGAAGGAGAAGTCCGATGCCCGATGGAGCTGACGTCCAGAGCCCGCCGCGCGGCCGCTACTCGGCCGGCGTCATGGAATACCGCAAGATGGGCTACTGGGAGCCCGACTACGAGCCGACGGCGACCGATATTATCGCGCTCTTCCGCATCACGCCGCAGGACGGGGTGATCCCGGAGGAGGCGGCGGCCGCGGTCGCGGGCGAGAGCTCGACCGCCACCTGGACCGTGGTCTGGACCGACCGGCTGACCGCCTGCGAGAAGTACCGCGCGAAGGCCTACCGCGTCGATCCGGTGCCGAACGCGCCCGGACAGTACTTCGCCTACATCGCCTACGACCTCGACCTCTTCGAGCCGGGCTCGATCGCCAATCTCACCGCCTCGATCATCGGCAACGTCTTCGGCTTCAAGCCCTTGAAGGCGCTGCGGCTTGAGGACATGCGCCTGCCCGTCGCCTACGTGAAGACCTTTCAAGGCCCGGCCACCGGCATCGTCGTCGAGCGCGAGCGGCTGCAGGTCTGGGGCCGGCCGCTCCTCGGCGCCACGGTGAAGCCGAAGCTCGGCCTCTCGGGCCGCAACTACGGCCGCGTGGTCTACGAGGCGCTGAAGGGCGGGCTCGACTTCACCAAGGACGACGAGAACATCAACTCGCAGCCGTTCATGCACTGGAGGGACCGCTTCCTCTACTGCATGGAGGCGGTGAACAAGGCCTCTGCCGCGACCGGCGAGGTGAAGGGCACCTACCTCAACGTCACCGCCGCGACGATGGAGGACATGTACGAGCGCGCGGAGCTTGCGCGCGACCTTGGCTCGACGATCGTGATGATCGACCTCGTGATCGGCTACACCGCCATCCAGTCGATGGCGAAGTGGGCGCGGCGGAACGACATGATCCTGCACCTGCACCGGGCCGGGCACTCGACCTACACCCGGCAGAGGAACCACGGCGTCAGCTTCCGGGTCATCACCAAGTGGATGCGCCTCGCCGGTGTCGACCACATCCACGCCGGCACCGTCGTCGGCAAGCTCGAGGGCGACCCGGCGACGATCCGCGGCTTCTACGACACCTGCCGCGAGGACAAGGTGCCGATGTGCCTCGAGCACGGCCTGTTCTTCGATCAGGACTGGGCGAGCCTCAACAAGCTGATGCCGGTCGCCTCGGGCGGCATCCACGCCGGCCAGATGCACCAGCTCATCGACCATCTCGGCGAGGACGTGGTCCTGCAGTTCGGCGGCGGCACCATCGGCCACCCGCAGGGCATCGCCGCCGGCGCCACGGCGAACCGCGTCGCGCTCGAGGCGATGATCTTCGCCCGCAACGCGGGGCGCGACTACCTCGCGGAGGGACCGGCGATCCTCGCCGAGGCGGCCCGCTCCTGCACGCCGCTCCGCCAGGCGCTCGACACCTGGAAGGACGTCACCTTCAACTACGCCTCCACCGACGCACCGGACTTCGTGCCGAGCGTCACCGCCAGCTGAGGAGCCTGCCATGCGCGTGACCCAGGGAGCCTTCTCGTTCCTGCCCGACCTCACCGACGCCCAGATCCACGAGCAGGTGCAGTACTGCATCGACAAGGGCTGGGCGGTGAGCCTCGAGTTCACCGACGATCCGCACCCGCGGAACGTCTACTGGGAGATGTGGGGCCATCCGATGTTCGACAATCCCGATGCCGCGGCACTCGTCTACGAGCTCAACGAATGCCGCAAGGCGCACGGCCACAAGTACATCCGGGTGATGGCCTTCGATTCTTCGCCCGGATGGGAGTCGGTGCGGCTCTCGTTCATCGTGAACCGCCCGGCGGAGGAGCCGGGCTTCGCCCTCACCCGCAGCGACGGCCCGGGCCGGCGGCAGGGCTACGCGATCCGGGCGTATGCGACGGATCGGCCGGAGGGCGCGCGGTACGCGTGACCGGAGCCCGGGATCGGTCAGCGAGCTCCCCTGCGAGGTCCGGCCGGCGCTGATGCGGGTGGGTGAAGAGAGCTGGAGCTGCGGGATCGACGATCCACCCACCCCTCACCATCGCCCCGGTCGACCGAGACCGCGAAGTTCCTTCCCGCCCCGCGGGCGGCCCGCCGCCCGCGCCTCTTTCCCGAAGCGAGGCCCCCATGCCCGACGACGCCACCGCCATCGCCACGCCTCCGGCCACCGTCGACCTGCGCGCCGAGTTCGAGACCTCGGGCGTCAGGAGCGTCCTCGACGAGCTCGACCGGGCGCTCATCGGCCTCGCCCCGGTCAAGACCCGGATCCGCGAGACCGCCTCGCTCCTCCTCGTCGACCGCGCCCGCCGCGCCATGGGCATCGCGCATGACACGCCGACGCTGCACATGAGCTTCACCGGCAACCCCGGCACCGGCAAGACCACGGTCGCGCTCCGGATGGCCGACCTGCTGCACCGGCTCGGCTACGTGCGGAAGGGCCACCTCGTCGCCGTCACCCGCGACGACCTCGTCGGCCAGTACATCGGCCACACCGCGCCGAAGACCCGCGACGTGCTGAAGAAGGCGATGGGTGGCGTCCTCTTCATCGACGAGGCCTATTACCTCTACCGCCCGGAGAACGAGCGCGACTACGGCCAGGAGGCGATCGAGATCCTGCTGCAGGTGATGGAGAACAACCGCGACGACCTCGTCGTCATCCTCGCCGGCTACGCCGACCGCATGGACCGCTTCTTCGAAAGCAACCCCGGTTTCCGCTCGCGCATCGCCCACCACATCGATTTTCCCGACTACAGCGCGGACGAACTCCTCGCGATCGCCGAGCTGATGCTCGAGAGCCAGCACTTCACGCTGACCCCGGAGGCGCGCGCCGCGATGTCCGACTACATCGCGCTCCGCAGAGAGCAGCCGCATTTCGCCAACGCCCGCTCGATTAGGAACGCGCTCGATCGCGCCCGGCTGCGCCAGGCCAACCGCCTGTTCGCCACCGCCGACGGCCCGCTCGACGCACGGGCGCTCTCGACGATCGACGCGCCCGACATCCGCGCCAGCCGCGTCTTCCGCGGCGGCCTCGACAGGAGCGACGCATGAGCCTCGACACCGCCGCCGCCGGCACGGGCTTCGACCGCCGGGTGCTCGTCGCCCCGTCCATCCTGTCGGCCGATTTCGCCTGCCTCGGTGACGAATGCCGCGCGGTCGAGGCGGACGGTGCCGACTGGGTCCACGTCGACGTGATGGACGGCCACTTCGTCCCCAACCTCACCTTCGGCGCGCCGGTGGTGCGCTGCATCCGCCCGCACGTCGCGACCTTCATGGACGTGCACCTGATGATCGCCCCGGTCGATCCGCTGCTGGAGGCCTTCGCCGTCGCCGGCGCCGATCTCATCACCGCCCATGCTGAGGCCGGCCCCCACCTCGACCGCACCCTGCAGACGATCCGCGGCCTCGGCTGCAAGGCGGGCGTCGCGCTCAATCCAGGCACGCCGGTCGAGGCGGTCGCCCACGTCCTCGACCGTGTCGATCTCGTGCTGGCGATGACGGTCAATCCGGGCTTCGGGGGGCAGTCGTTCATCCCCGCCGTGCTGCCCAAGCTCGCGGCGCTGCGCGACATGATCGGCGATCGCCCGATCCACCTGCAGGTCGACGGCGGCATCACCGCGGCGACGGCTCCCCGCGTCGCCAACGCCGGCGCCAACGTGCTCGTCGCGGGCTCGGCGGTCTTCCAGGGCGGCCGTGCCGCCTATGCCGGCAACATCGCCGCGCTCCGCGCCGCGGCCGAGGCTCCGGTCGTTGCCTGAGCTCAGGGCTTGGCCAGCGCGCCCTCGACGAAGTCGCCGACCTTGCCGCCGGTGGCAAGGAGCGTGCGCGCCGCGCCGAGGCTCGGGGTCTCCAAGGGCGGCAGGGGTGCCAGGAACGCCGCGTCAGGCGTCAGGGCCGCGGGATCGCCGGCCGGCTCCGGCG
>JBDHSS010000232.1:0-5231 GCA_039808205.1 Paracoccaceae bacterium
GGTCGCGGCGGCGCCGGCCTCGAGCGGCGTCGCGCCCTGCAGGCGTGCCGTCGCGCTCTCGAGCCGCGCCAGCGCCTCGCGCACCGGCGTGGTCAGCCCGGCGCCGACTGCCGGCTCCGCCGCGTCGATGTCGGCACGGATGAGGCCGAACAGCCGCTCCGCCGTCTTGCCGCCTTCGAGGCCGATCTTGCGGGTGACGAGATCCATCGCCTGGACGCCATTGGTGCCCTCGTAGATTTGCGCGATGCGCGCGTCGCGCACCAGCTGCTCCATGCCCCACTCACGGATATAGCCGTGGCCGCCGAACACCTGCTGCGCGGCGACCGCCGACTCGAAGCCGAAGTCGGTGAAGGCGGCCTTGATGACCGGGGTCAGCAGCGCGACCAGCGCGTCGGCGTCGCGGCGCGTCGCCGCGTCGGGGTGGCGAGCACTCGTCTCCATCTGCAGCGCCGTCCAGATCCCGAGCGCGCGCGCCGCCTCGATGAAGGCGCGGCCGGTCAGGAGGTTCTTGCGGACATCGGGGTGCGCGACGATCGGCACCGGCCCCGGCGTGCCGTCCGGCCCCGAGCCCTGCAGCCGCTCGCGGGCATAGGCGACCGCCTTCTGGTTCGCCATCTCGGCGACGCCGAGGCCCTGGATGCCGACCATCAGCCGCTCCGCGTTCATCATCGTGAACATGGCATTGAGGCCGCGGCCGGGCTCGCCGACGAGCCAGCCGGTCGCGCCATCGTAGTTCATCACGCAGGTCGGCTGGGCGTGGATGCCCATCTTGTGCTCGAGCGCGCCGACCGACATGGCGTTGCGCGCGCCGAGGCCGCCGTCCGCGTCGAGCAGGAACTTCGGGCAGAGAAAGAGGCTGATGCCCTTCACGCCCTTGGGCGCGTCGGGCAGGCGCGCGAGCACCAGGTGGACGATGTTGCCGCCGAAATCGTGGTCGCCCGAGGAGATGAAGATCTTGGTGCCGGTGATCGCGAAGCTGCCGTCGCCGTTCGGCACCGCGCGGGTCGAGAGGAGGCCGAGGTCGGTGCCGGCGGAGGCTTCGGTCAGCGCCATCACGCCGGTCCATTCGCCGGCGACCATCTTCGGCAGGTAGGCGGCCTTCAGCTCGGGGCTGGCGTGGCGCTCGATCGCCTCGACAGCACCGCGGCTCAGGCCGGGAAACAGGCTGAACGACAGGTTGGCCGAGCAGAGGAACTCGTCGAGGAGGAGCTGCAGCACCCGGGGCAGGCCCTGGCCGCCGTGCTCCGGATCGCCCGAGAGGCTGGTCCAGCCGGCCTCGGCGAAGCTGCGGTAGGCGTCGGCCATGCCCTTCGCGGTCACCACCTCGCCGTCGACCAGGCGGCAGCCCTCCTCGTCGCTGGGGCGGTTCAGGGGCTCGAGCACCTCGCTCGCGAACTTGCCGGCCTCCTCGAGCACGCTGACCGCGAGATCGGTGTTCACCTCCTCGCAGCCGGGAAGCTCGGCCATCAGGGTGTCGAAGTCGAAGACGCGCCCGAGCAGGAACGCGGCATCATCGACGGGAGCGGTGTAAGCGGTCATGGGATCTACCTCGGGGACTGGGTTTGAAGGGTCGCGCGGCGGGACCCGGCCGCGGGCGCGGGCTGATCGCGGTCGCCGTGGATGAAGTCCTCGATCCGCGCCGCGGTGCCGGCGGGATCGGTCAGGATGAACAGGTGGCCGCAGGCGACGAGCTCGAGCCGCGCGTCCGGCATCCGGCTCGCGATGATGCGGCCGTTGACGGTCGGGACGATCGGATCGTCGTCGCCCATCAGGATCAGCGTCGGCACCCGCAGCCGGGGCAGCCAGATCCAGCTGGTCCAGCCGACGCCGGCGAGCAGCTGGTAGAGATAGCCGCGGCCGCCGACCGCGCGCATCGCGTCGGCATGCTCGGCGAGGAGCGCGCTGTCCTGCCGCAGCTGCCCGCCGTAGATGTCGGGGCCGAAGCGGAGCATGTAGGACGGATCGGTGTAGCGCTTGGGCGTCGCGAGCCGCACCAGCACCCGCGGGTCGCCCGGCGCCATGACGAAGCCGGCGCAGGTCGCCGCCAGCGTCAGCGAGCGGCTGCGCGCGGGATAGTCGTGCGCGAACTGCTGCGCGAGCGCGCCGCCCCAGGAGACGCCGAAGACGTCGACGTCACCGATCCCGAGCGCGTCGAGCATGCGCGCCGCGAGGCGCGCGAGCCAGGAGAAGCGATAGGGCAGCGTCGGGGTCGGCGAGCCGCCGACGCCCGGCACGTCGAAGGTGACGACGCGGGTATCGCGAAAGTGCAGCGCGAACGGCGTCACCGTCTCGAGGCTCGCGCCGATGCCGTTGAAGACGATGAGCGTGCGGCCGGCGTTCTCCGGGCCGTGCAGCGCCACGCGGACCTCCTGGCCGGCGATGCGCACTGTCCGGATGTCTGCCACTGTCTCGTCCACCTCGGTACCCTTCCTTCTCTCAGACTGCGGCGCGCACGTAGGCGCCCGGCGCGTCGCCGAGCGACGGGCGCTTGCCTGCCTTCGGCGCCGGCACCCGCGCGCCGCCGCGCGCGTCGAGCCATGCGTGCCAGTGCGGCCACCAGCTGCCCGAGTGCGACGTCGCGCCGGCGAGGAAGGCGTCCGGCGTCGCGTGCTCGCCGTCGTTGGTCTGGTAGCGCGCCTTGGGGTTGCCCGGCGGGTTGATGAGCGACTGCACGTGACCGGAGTGGCTGAGCACGAAGGTCGAGTCGCCGCCGAGCCCGGCGCGGGTCAGATAGCAGCCGTCCCACGGCGTGATGTGGTCGGTCGAGCCGGCCATCAGGTAGGTGTCGCAGGTGATCTGCTTCAGGCTGAGCTCGTGGCCGCAGATGACCGGACCGCCGCTGCCGGTGACGCCACCGGTCTCGATGAGCTGCAGCATGTCGGAATGCAGCGCCGCCGGCAGGTTGGTGGTGTCGGCGTTCCAGTAGAGGATATCGAACGCGGCCGGCGCCTCGCCGATCAGGTAGTTGTTGACCCAGTACGCCCAGATCAGGTCGTTCGGGCGCAGCCAGGCGAACGCCCGCTCGAGGTCCTTGCCGGCGAGCACGCCCTTCGAGCGCGAGAACAGCCGCGCGAGCTCGAGCGTCTCGAAGCTCGCGAACAGCCCCAGCGAGGTGTCGCGGGCACCCGAGACGTCGAGGATCGCGACGAAGAGCGACAGCGACGCCGCCCGCTTGACCCCGCGGGCGCCCCAGAGCGCGGTGAGGAGAGCGGCGGTGATGCCGCCCGAGCAGGCGCCGACGACGTTAAGGTCGGGCGAGCCCGACAGCTCGCAGGCGACCGCAGTCGCCCGGTCAAGCGCCTCGACGTAGCTCTCGAGCGTCCAGTGCGCCTCGGCCTCGGTCGGGTTCTTCCAGCTGACGATGAAGACGCGGTGGCCTTCGGCGATCAGCCCCTCGACGATCGAGCGGCCGGGCGCGAGATCCCAGATGTAGAACTTGTTGATCTGCGGCGGCACGATGAAGACCGGTTTCTCGTGCACCTCGGCGGTCTGCGGCGCGTACTCGATGAGCTCGAGGTGGTCCTCGGCATAGACGACCTTGCCGGGGGTGAGTGCCAGGTTCTCGCCGACCGTGAACTTCGACTTGTCGACCATCGACGGCAGGCCGCCGTTCTCGGTCATGTCGCGCACGAACTGCTGCACGCCGGCGACGAGATTGCGGCCGCCCTGCTCGAGCGTCGCCTTCATCGCCGCCGGGTTGGTCAGGAGCGCGTTGGTCGGCGCCAGCGCGTCGGTGACGAGATCGGTGGCGATGCGGGCGCGCATCCGGTCGCGGGCGGGCACGTCGAGGCTGTCGACGAACGCGGCAACGCCGTTCGCCCACGCGAGGTAGGACTGCATCAGCGCGCGATAGGCCGGGTTCGAGTTCCAGACCGGGTCGCGAAACCGCTTGTCGCCCTTCGCCGGTTCGGTCGCTGCGGTGCCAGCCAGGCTTGCGAGCACCCCGAGGCCGATGTTCATCGACCCGGCGAAGGCCTCATGCGGCTGCTTGAGGGCAGCGGTGGTCAGGCCGAGCGCCGCGCGGGCGAGGTCGGCCGCATTCTCCACGCGTTTTTCCGACATGTCTTTCCCCTCCCTATGCGACGATGAGCGCAAGCATCTCGCCCACGACCGCCGGCTTGTCGGAGCCCTCCACCCGCACCGCCGCCTCGAGGCGGAGGAGCTGCCGGCCGGCGCCCTTGTCCTCGACGCCGGCGAGCTTGAAGCCGCAGGCCACCGTCGCCCCGGCCGGGACCGGCGCGAGGAAGCGGATCTTGTCGAGGCCGTAGTTGACGACGCCGCTCGCATCCGCGGGCACGACGCCGGCGTCCGAGACCGCCGCCGCCAGCAGCGACAGGGTGAGGAAGCCGTGCGCGATCGGGCCGC
Source organism: Paracoccaceae bacterium (assembly GCA_039808205.1). GTDB lineage: Bacteria > Pseudomonadota > Alphaproteobacteria > Rhodobacterales > Rhodobacteraceae > Amaricoccus. Next base: position 4,366 of record JBDHSS010000232.1, read on the forward strand.
CGAAGGGGCTCTCCGCGCGGGCGCGCTCCACGTCGACGTGGATCCACTGGTGGTCGCCGGTCACGTCGGCGAAGCCGTCGATGCGCGGCTGGCCGATGACGACGGGGGTCGAGCCCCCGAAGTCGTGGCCGATGAAGTCGCGCATCGTCGCGGTGGTGTAGCCTGCGGGTGCGGGCATGGGTCTTGTCTCCTCAGGCCAGCGTGCGCAGCTCGCGCCGCAGGATCTTGCCGACGTTCGACTTCGGCAGCGCGTCGATGAAGACGATCTGCTTCGGCACCTTGTAGCCGGCGAGCTCCTTGCGGCAATGCGCGATCACGTCCGCCTCGGTCACGGTGGCGTCCGGCGCCTTCACCGCATAGACGCGCACCGCCTCGCCGCTCTTGGCGTCGGTGACGCCGATGCACGCGCACTCGGCGATGCCCGGGCAGGCGGTGACCGCGGCCTCGACCTCGTTCGGGTAGACGTTGAAGCCCGAAACCAGGATCATGTCCTTCTTGCGGTCAACGATCTTGACGAAGCCGTCCTCGGTGAAGATGCCGACGTCACCGGTGCGGAAGAAGCCGTAGTCGGTGAAGGCGGCGGCGTTGGCAAGCTCGTTGTTCCAGTAGCCCTGCATCACCTGCGGGCCGCGGGCGCAGATCTCGCCCGCCTCGCCCTCGGGCACGTCGCGGCCGTCGTCGTCGAGCAGCCGGATCTCGGTCGAGGGCAGCGGCAGGCCGCAGGCCCCGGAGAACTCGGACCCGACGATCGGGTTGAGGCAGAGGATCGGCGAGGTCTCCGACAGGCCGTAGCCCTCCTTGATGTGGTGGCCGGTCAGCGCCTTCCACTTCTCCGAGGTCGCCGGGATCACCGCCGCGCCGCCGCC
>JBDHSS010000233.1:0-5188 GCA_039808205.1 Paracoccaceae bacterium
CGATGAGCCCGGCCGCGACGCGGGTGCCGGGCGCGAGGCCGAGCGCGGCGGCCGCCGCAGGCGTCAGGGCCCCGAGATCGGACCCGATCGGCGCCGCGCCATCGACGAGGCCGGCGCGGTCGAGGAGATCGGCGAGGCCGACCTCGGCGAGAAAGTCCGGCGCCCAACCCGGGCGCCGATGCGGCAGCCAGCCCCACTTGCAGGCGAGGCTGCATTGCGAGCGCGCCGGGTTGCCGGTCGCGAGCCACCCGAGCAGGTCGACGAGATCGAAGGCGCCCGCCATGCGCGCCCAGCTGCCCGGCAGGTGGCGCTTCAGCCACACGAGCTTCGGCAGCTGCATTTCCGGCGACAGCGCACCGCCCGCATAGCGCACCAGCGGATGCCCGGTGGCGGTGCATTCGGCCGCCTCGGCGGCGGCGCGGTGGTCGAGCCAGAGCAGCACGTCGCGGCGGTCGTCGCCGCCCGTCGAGACGGTCAGCGGCTGCCCGGCGGCGTCGCGCAGCGCCAGCGAGCAGGTGGCGTCGAAGGCGAGGCCGGCGATCGCCGCCGGAGCGGCAGCGGCCTCGGCGCGGGCCGCGCGGAGCGCGCTGCCGCAGGCGGCCCAGATCTCGGCGCTCGATTGCTCGGCGTGGCCGTGGTCGCCGGGGTAGGTGGCGATCGGCGCCTCGGCGCGACCGAGGAGGCGGCCCTTGGCGTCGAAGATCCCGGCGCGGGCGCTGCCGGTGCCGACATCGACCGCGGCGACAAGCTCAGCGGCGGAAGGCGTCGACGACATTCAAGAGCGCGGGCATGTGGTCGATGATGGCATCGGGCCCGAGCGCGGCGATCCCGTTGCGATGGCGCTCGCTCGTCGCATGGCTCCCCCCGGTGAAGGCCACCACCCGCATTCCGGCGGCCTGTGCCGCCTCGATCCCCGCCGGGCTGTCCTCGACCACCAGGCAGCGGGCCGGAGGATAGCCGAGCGAGCGGGCGGCGAAAAGAAAGAGATCGGGGGCGGGCTTGCCGCGGGCGACCATCGTCGCGGAGAACGCCCGTCCGGCGAAGCGCGGCCAGAGGCCGGTGACGGTCAGCGACAGCTCGATGCGCTCGGGCTGCGACGAGGAGGCGACGCAGTAGGCGCACGGCAGCGCGTCGAGCGTCTCGGCGATGCCGGGGATGGCGGTGAGCTCGGCGCGGAACGCCGCGTAGAGCGCGCGACGCATCTCGGCGAGGGCTGCGTCGCTGACGGTGAGGCCGTGGTCGCGCGCGACGATCTCGCGGGTCGTCGCGAGGCTCTTGCCGAGAAAGCGCGCGTGCGCCTCCTCGGGCGGCAGCTCCAGCCCGCCGCCGGCGAGCGTCGCGAGGAGCAGCCGGAACGCGATCGGCTCGCTGTCGACGAGCACGCCGTCGCAGTCGAAGATGACGAGCTCGACCGGCGCGTTCACCGCGCGTTGTAGCGCTCGAGCGTTGCGGCGGTGCCGTGGTCCCAGAGCGCCCGGAGCCAGCCGGCGAAAGCGTCGCGGAACGCCGGCGCATCGGCCGTCGCGCCGTAGATGTCGCGCATCCCGAGCCAGGCGGCGGGCTCGGTCCTGGCGCGCCGTGCCGTCTCCTGCAGGCGGTCCCAGCTCGGATCGTTGGGCTCGATCACCTTCCCTGCATCGGTGGTGCCGAAGCAGTAGCGGCACCAGAGGGCCGACTCGAGCGCGAGCCCGTCTACGGGCAGGCCCTTCGCCAGCCGGTCGGCGATCGACGGGATGATGAACTTCGGCTGGCGGTTCGAGCCGTCGTGGCAGAGCCGGCGAATGGTGTCGCCGATCTTCGGGTTGAGGCAACGCTCCTCGAACTTGGCGAAGTAGGCGCCGAGATCGGTGTTGGGCACCGGCGGCACGATCGGGATGATCTCGTCGCGCTCCACCTTCTGCAGGAAGGCGCGCACCAGCGGATGCTCCATGCCCTCGTGGACGAAGTGCACGTCGAGGAGCCCCGACGGGTAGGCGATCGTCGCGTGGCCGCCGTTCAGGATGCGGATCTTCATCATCTCCCACGGCGTCACGTCGCCGACGAACTCGGCGCCGACCGCCTCGAACGCCGGGCGTCCGGCGGGGAAGGCGTCCTCGACCACCCATTGCAGGAAGTCCTCGCAGAATACCGGCCACGCGTCGATGATGCCGAACTCGTCGCGGACGATGTTGCGCTCGCGGTCGGAGGTGGCCGGGGCGATGCGGTCGACCATGGCGTTCGGGAATGCGACCTCCGAGCGCACCCAGTCGGCGAAGCCCGCGTCCTGCGCCGCCGCAAGGCCCGCCACCGCGTCGCGGCAAACCCGGCCGTTGTGCGGAACGTTGTCGCAGGACATCACGGTGAAGGGCGCGGTGCCGGCGGCGCGGCGCGCCTTGAGCCCGGCGAGGATCAGGCCGAACACGGTCTTGGGGTCGTCGGGGTTCTGCGCGTCGGCGACGATCGCCGGGTTCTCCGGGTCGAACTTGCCGAGCGCGGGGTTCACGAAATAGCCGCCCTCGGTCACGGTCAGCGACACGATGCGGATCGCCGGATCGGCGAGCGCCCTGACGATCGCCGGTCCGTCCATCGGCGGCAGGAAGTCGGTCATCACCCCGGTGACGCGCGCCTCGGACCGGGTCTTCGACTGCTCGACGACGGTGGAGAGCCAGTCCTGGCCCTGGAGCGCGTCGCGCATCCTGACGTCGTAGGGGGTGACGCCGGCGCCGACGATCGCCCAGTCGCGATCGCGGCCGGCGTTCATCAGCCGGTCGAGGTAGATCTGCAGGTGGGCGCGGTGAAAGTTGCCGATGCCGAAATGCACGATGCCGGCGGTGAGGTCGCCGCGGGCATAGGCGGGGCGCGCGACGTTCGGCGCGAGCTCCGCGAGGGTGGCGAGCGAGAGCGGCGTGGCGCGGGACGTGTCGGCCATGGATGAGCCTCCTCAGATGGTGCGGAGCATGCCGCCGTCGACGAAATAGGTGCCGCCCACGGCGTATGAGGCGCGCGGGCTGCAGAGGAAGACCATGAAGTCGGCCAGCTCCTCGACGGTGCCGAAGCGCTTGATCGGCGCATGCTCGTCGGCGACCGACTGCAGGTAGCCCTCCCAGTCGCCGCCCGACCCTGCCGAGAGCTGCTTCGCGGTCTTCACCCAGTCGGGCGTCAGGATGAGGCCGGGGTTGACGGTGTTGACCCGGATGCCCATCGGGATGAACTCGGTCGCCATGTTCTTCGAGAGCATGAGCAGCGCCGCCTTGGTCACGTTGTAGATCGGCTCGTACCAGAGCGGCTGCGTGGCGCAGATCGAGGCGTTGTTGAGGATCGCGCCGCCGCCGCGCGCGGCCATCACCGGCGCCAGGCCGCGGGCGAGGCGGACGGCGGCCATGACGTGCAGCTCCCAGTAGGCCTGCCACTTGGCGTCCGGCGCCGCGAGGATCGTCTCGTTCGAGCCGGTGCCGGCGTTGTTGACCAGGATGTCGACGCCGCCGAAGGCTTCGGTCGCGGCGGCGACGAGGCTCTCGCAGCCGTCCGCCGTCGCCACGTCGCAGGCGTGGCCGACGACGTCGACGCCGTGCTCCTCGGTGAGCGCGGCGGCCGCGCCCACGACGCGGTCGCGGTCGCGGGCGGCGATGAGCACGTTGGCGCCCTCGCGGGCGAAGGCGCGCGCGACGCCGAGGCCGATGCCGACGCTGCCGCCGGTGACGACGGCGACTTTCCCGTTGAGGTCGAGGTCCATGTCAGCTTACCCACCGGCTGCCTGCGAGATCGTGCCGAAGCGCCCCGCGCGCTGCCCGCGGGGGCGGCAAAAATCAGAACGCCATCCCGCTCGCGTCGAAGCGGTGCAGCTTGGCCGGATCCGGGGTCAAAAACACGACGTCGCCGTGCCCGACCGGGATCTCGCCGTCGGCGCGGACGTTGATCGTGCCGTGGTCGTCGGTGTGGACGTGCAGGAAGGTGTCGGCGCCGAGATGCTCGGCGACGCCGACGACGCCGCGCCAGGCGCCGGTCGTCACCCGGATCCCGATGTGCTCGGGCCGGATGCCGATGGTCTTGGCGCCGAGCCGCTCGGCGGCGGCGCCGGTGATGAAGTTCATCGTCGGGCTGCCGATGAAGCCGGCGACGAAAAGGTTCTTCGGGCTGCGGTAGAGCTCGAGCGGCGAGCCGACCTGCTCGATGTTGCCGGCGTTCAGGACCACGATCTTGTCGGCCATCGTCATCGCCTCGACCTGGTCGTGGGTGACGTAGATCATCGTCTTGCCGAGCGCCTGGTGCAGCTCGGAGATCTCGAGGCGCATGGTGCCGCGCAGCGCCGCGTCGAGGTTGGAGAGCGGCTCGTCGAACAGGAACGCCGAGGGGTTGCGCACGATAGCGCGCCCGATCGCGACACGCTGGCGCTGGCCGCCGGAGAGCTGGCCGGGGCGGCGCTCGAGGTAGTTGGTGAGGTTGAGGATGCGCGCGGCGTTCGCCACCTTGCGGTCGATCTCGGCCTGGCTCTCGCCGGCCATCTTCAGCGGAAAGGCGATGTTCTTCGCCACGGTCATGTGCGGATAGAGCGCATAGGACTGGAACACCATCGCGAGCTGCCGCCGGGCCGGGCTCTCGCTGGTGACGTCGCGGCCGTCGATCAGGATGCGCCCGCTCGTCGTGTCCTCGAGCCCGGCGATCAGCCGGAGCAGCGTCGACTTGCCGCAGCCCGAGGGGCCGACGAAGACGACGAACTCGCCGTCCTCGATGTCGAGGTCGAGCTTCGGGATGATGTTGGTCGCCCCGAAGGCCTTGTGCACGTCGCGGAGCTGGATGGTGCCCATGTCGGTTTCCCCCGGGGATTACTTCACGGCGCCGAAGGTCAGGCCGCGGACGAGCTGCTTCTGGCTGAACCAGCCCATGATGAGGATCGGCGCGATCGCCATCACCGAGGCGGCGGAGAGCTTGGCCCAGAACAGGCCCTGCGGCGACGAGAACGACGCGATGAAGGCGGTCAGCGGTGCCGCGTTGGTGGTGGTGAGCCGGATCGTCCAGAACGCCTCGTTCCAGGCGAGGATGATGTTGAGCAACAGCGTCGAGGCGATGCCCGGCACCGCCATCGGCGTCAGCACGTACCAGATCTCGCCCCAGAGCGAGGCGCCGTCCATGCGCGCCGCCTCGAGGATCTCGCCCGGGATCTCGCGGAAGTAGGTGTAGAGCATCCAGACGATGATCGGCAGGTTGATGA
>JBDHSS010000234.1:0-5173 GCA_039808205.1 Paracoccaceae bacterium
ATGGAGCCGATGATCACCATCCCCGAAGGTCAGCCCGGCGCCGGAGGCTACCGCGAGCACGACATCCTCGTCATCACGGCGGACGGCAACACGAACATCACCGGCTTCCCTTACGGGCCCGCGCACCTGATCGTCGGGTAAGGGCCGCACCGGCCCTTCGCGGAGCGGCCCCCGCCGGGCCGCCCGCCAAGCACGAAAACCCCCGGGAGAGAGAAATGACCTATGCAACGACGGCCGCATCCGCGGCCGCGCGGCCCGCGGCCGTGCCCTCCGACGGCGCCGTTCTCCGCAAGGTGCTCGGCGCCAGCTTCATCGGCAACTTCGTCGAATGGTTCGACTACGCGTCCTATGGCTATTTCGCGACCGTCATCGCGCACGCCTTCTTCCCCGAGATCGCGCCGCAGGCGGCGCTGCTCGCGACCTTCGCGGTCTTCGCCATCTCCTTCGTCGTCCGCCCGCTCGGCGGCATCGTCTGGGGCGCGATCGGCGACCGCATCGGCCGGCGCACGGCCCTCTCGTGGTCGATCCTGATCATGTCGGGCGCCACCACCGCCATCGCGCTGCTGCCGTCCTACGCCCAGGTCGGCCTGCTCGCCCCGGCGCTCCTGCTCCTCGTCCGCATGGTCCAGGGCTTCTCCGCGTCGGGCGAGTACGCCGGCGCCACGGCCTTCATCGCCGAGTACGCCCCGACCGAGCGCCGCGGCCTCTACACCAGCATCGTCCCGGCCTCCACCGCCGCCGGGCTCCTCGTCGGGTCGCTGCTCTCGGCCGCCCTCTTCGGCCTGCTCGACGACGCCGAGATGCGATCGTGGGGCTGGCGGCTGCCGTTCCTTCTCGCCGCGCCGCTCGGGCTGATCGGGCTCTACATCCGGCTGAAGCTGGAGGACACGCCCAAGTTCCGGGCGATGGAGGCGCGCCACCAGGAGTCGCACACCCCGACCGCCGAGCTCTTCCGCGCGCATCGCGGCCGCATGGCGATCGCCTTCGGCGTCACCTGCCTCAACGCCGTCGGCTTCTACCTGATCCTCTCCTACATGCCGACTTACCTGATGACCGAGCTCGGCATGGGCGACGCGGAATCCTTCTTCGCGACCAGCATCTCGCTCGCCGCCTACATCGGCCTGATCTTCCTGATGGGCAGCCTCTCGGACCGCTTCGGCCGCAAGACCGCGCTCCTCGCCGCCTCCGTCCTATTCATCGTGCTCACGGTGCCGCTCTTCTCGATGCTCGACGGCGCCTCGTTCCTCGGCATCGTCGCGATCCAGATCGCCTTCGGCGCGCTGCTCACCGTCAACGACGGCACGCTCCCCTGCTTTCTCTCGGAGCTCTTCCCGACCCGCGTCCGCTACTCGGGCTTCGCCTTCAGCTTCAACGCCGCGAACGCGCTCTTCGGCGGCACGGCGCCCTTCGTCGCCACCTGGCTGATCGGCGCCACCGGCTCGAAGCTCGCCCCGGCCTGGTACCTCGTCGCCGCCGCCGTCGTCGCCCTTGTCGCGATGCTCCTCGCCCGCGAGACGGTCGGCGAGCCGCTGCAGGACTGAGCGCGGCCGTCCGGCGGTCGTGGTGGCGGGCGGCCTCGCGCCGCCCGTCGCGTCACTCCGGCGCCATCGCCCGGCGATAGGCGTCGGGCGTCACCCGCTCGGCGGCGCGGAACACGCGGATCAGGTGCGGCAGGTCGCAGAAGCCGGTGTCGGCGGCGATCTGCGTCGCCGAGCGGTCGGTGGTCCGCAGGAGGTGCTTGGCCTGCTCCAGCCGGATCAGCCGGTCCGCGGCGAGCGGCGTCATCGCCAGCGCCTCGCGGAAATGCCGCTCGAGCCGCCGCCGCCCGACGCCGAGCCGCGCCGCCAGCTGGCCGATGGAAAGCGGCGCGTCGATCGACTGCTGCATGAGAAGGAGCGCCTTCCTGACCAGCGCGTCGTCGGTGGCGAGCGCCAGCGGCATGCCGGGCTGCGGCTCCTCCGCCGCCATCGCCGCGTCGATGATCATGATGTGCAGGCTCTTCGCCGCCCGTGCGTGGCCGAGGTGCCGCTCGACGATGAACGCCGCGAGATGCGCCGAGCTGACCCCGCCCGAGCAGGTCAGCCGGTCGCGGTCGACGACGAAGATCTGGTCGGAGACCGGCTCGAGCCCGTCGAAGCGCTCGAGGAAGTCGGCGTGATGAAACCAGCTCACGCAAGCGCGGTAGCCCTGCATCAGCCCGGCCCGGTGCAGCGCGAAGGTGCCGGTGCAGACGCCGACGAGCGGCACGCCCTCTGCCGCGGCGGCGCGCAGGAAGCGCACGGTGTCGGGATGCAGGTTCTCGATCTCGTCGACCAGCCCGCCCACGACCACCAGATAGTCGAAGCGCGTCGGGTCGCCGAGCCGCTCGTCGGGCGCGACGGTGATGCCCGAGCTCGACGCGATCGGCTCCATGGTCGGCGACAGCACGCGCCAGCCGCACAGGATCGGCCGTGACCGATCGCCCTCGTCGGCGGCGAGCCTGAGCACGTCGACGAAGTTGCCGAGCGCGCAGAGCGTGAACCGCCGTGACAGGATGAAGCCGACGTTGAGCTGGGGCAAGCGCGCACCTCCTGTCGCGAGCTTACACCGGACCTGACGCACGGGTACAGGGCGGCGGCGCGGGGATCGGCTATGACGGCGGACGAGGATCGCGAGGAGCCGCTTCAGGATGATGCCCTTCTCCTTCGCCCCGATCGTCAGGGGCGCCTTGGAACGGTGGCCGGAGCCCGCGCCCAAGGCCGCCTGCGACCTCGTCTTCGTCGGCGCCCACGGCCACGGGCACGGCGCCGCCCTCGCCACCGCCGAGCTCGCCGCCGGCCTCTGAGAACAAGGACCCCCGATGCTCGACACCTCCGCCCCCCGCCTTTCCGACGACGCCGTCGCCGCCGCCATCGGCCGCGAACTCGGCCGCCAGCAGCACCAGATCGAGCTGATCGCGTCGGAGAACATCGTCTCGCGCGACGTGCTCGTCGCGCAGGGCAGCGTGCTGACCAACAAGTACGCCGAGGGCTATCCCGGCAAGCGCTACTACGGCGGCTGCGAGTTCGTCGACGAGGTCGAGACCCTCGCGATCGACCGGGTGAAGGCGCTCTTCGGCGCGGCCCATGCCAACATCCAGCCACACTCGGGCGCGCAGGCCAACCAGGCGGTGTTTCTCGCGCTGCTCAAGCCCGGCGACCGCATCATGGGCATGTCGCTGGCCCACGGCGGACACCTGACCCACGGCTCGCCGGTCACCATGTCGGGCAAGTGGTTCGATGTCGTCGACTACCAGGTGCGCGAGAGTGACCAGCTCATCGACATGGACGCGGTGCGTGCGCGTGCGCTCGAGACCCGGCCGAAGCTCATCATCGCCGGCGCCTCGGCCTATCCGCGCGCCATCGACTTCGCGGGCTTCCGAGCCATCGCCGACGAGGTCGGCGCGATCCTCATGGTCGACATGGCGCACTACGCCGGCCTGATCGCTGCAGGGCTCTACCCGAACCCGGTGCCGCACGCTCACGTCGTGACCTCGACGACACACAAGACGCTGCGCGGCCCGCGCGGCGGGATCATCCTGACCAACGACGAGGGCCTCGCGAAGAAGCTCAACTCGGCGGTCTTCCCCGGCAACCAGGGCGGCCCCTTGATGCACGTCATCGCCGCCAAGGCCGTCGCCTTCGGCGAGGCGCTGCGCCCCGAGTTCAAGGACTATGCCGCGGCGGTCATCGCCAACGCCCGCACGCTGGCCGCGACGTTGCGCGAGGGCGGCCTCGACATCGTGTCGGGCGGCACCGACTGCCACATGGTGCTGGTGGACTTGCGCCCCAAGGGCGTGAAGGGCCGCGACGCCGAGCGCGCGCTCGAGCGCGCGGGCCTCACCTGCAACAAGAACGCGATCCCGTTCGACCCGGAGAAGCCGTTCGTCACCTCGGGCGTGCGCCTCGGCACCTCGGCCGGCACCACCCGCGGCTTCGGCACCGCGGAGTTCGCGACCGTTGGCCGGCTGGTCCTCCGGGTCATCGACGCGCTGGCCTCCGCCGGCGAGGCGGGCGACCCCGCCGTCGAGGCCGAGGTTCTCGCGGAGGTCCACCGCCTGACCGCCGCGCACCCGATCTACCAGTCCTGAGCGCACGTGCGGGCTGCGTGGCTCGCGCCGAACGCTTGCTCCTAGAGCTCGAGCGTGGTCATCACCACGCCCGGGTCCTCGGGGACGAAGGCGATGTGGAAGCCGAGGTGGCCGACGAGGCCCTGCATGTCGCGGTTCTCCGCCAGCACCATGCCCTCGAGGCGCTCCAGCCCGTCGGCGCGGGCGTAATCGATCAGGAGGCGCATCAGCGCCCCGCCGAGCCCGCGCCCCTGCAGGTCGCTGCGCACGATGAGCGAGTATTCCGCCGAGCGGTGGTCGGGGTCGCAGGCGAGCCGCGACACGCCGGCGAGCTCGCCCTCGGGCGTCAGCGCGACGAAGGCGATCTCGCGGTCGTAGTCGAGCTGCGACAGGCGCAGCGCGAACTCCTCGGGGAAGTGCGCTCTGACCGCGAGGAAGCGCATCCGCAGGTCGTCGTCGCTCAGAAGCTCGCGAAACCGCGGGTAGAGGAGCGCGTCGGCCGGGCGGATCGGCCGAATCTCGTAAGGCCCGCCCGGCCGGTCTAGGCGGCGGCGCCATTCCGCGGGATAGGGCCGGATCGCGAGGTCCGGGTTCGGCGCCCGCCGCTCGAGGTCGTCCGCGTCGAACTCGACATGCACGTCGAGCGCGATCACGCCGCTCTCGTCGGCGAGCAGCGGATTGATGTCGAGCGCGCGCAGCGCCGGCAGATCCTCGATCATGTGCGAGAGCGCGATCAGCGCGCCATGGAGCGCCGCCACGTCGGCCGGCGGCCGGCCGCGGAAGCCCGCGAGCTGGGCGCCGACGCGGGTGCGGCCGACGAGCTCGGCGGCGAGACCCGAGTCGAGCGGCGGCAGCGTGACGGCGGTGTCGCGCACCAGCTCGACCGCGACGCCGCCAGCGCCGAACAGGATCGTCGGCCCGAAGACCGGATCGCGGCCGACGCCGAGGATGAGCTCGAGCGCGTTCGGCCGCGTCACCATCGGCTGCAGCTCGAAGCCGTCGAGCCGGACGCCAGGGGCCGCCGCCGTGACCCGGGCGGCGATCGCCGCGGCGGCGGCCTCGGCCGCGCTGGCGCTCGCGACGTCG
>JBDHSS010000235.1:0-5147 GCA_039808205.1 Paracoccaceae bacterium
CTCGTCGCGGCTGTGCTGCCGGGGGGCGAGCGCAGCCTGCTGCTTGCGCTCGACGGCGTGCCCGAGCCCGCGCGGGACGGCGTCGCCGCGGCGGTGGCGGAGGCGGTGCGGCTGAGCGGGCTCGAGGCGCCTGGCATCGACGTGATCTTTCCCGAGGCCGACAGCCCGCTTTCCCGAGCGATCGCGCGCCTCGGCCTGCGGCTGGAGCTGCCGGCGCCCGCGCCGCGAGCCCGAGACGACCGCCCGCCACGGCTGCGCTGAGGCAAAAGAAAGGCGGCCGGCGTCCGACGCCGGCCGCAAGGTCGTGGTGAGATCTGTCTAACGCAAATCGGGCCGAGACGTTCCCGAATTTTTTACCGCCTCGCGAAATCCCGGCGGATGCGCGAGAAAGCCGAGGAGCCGCCGCTCGTCGGCGCGCAGCCGCCGCGGGCCTTGCGCGCGCACGCCGGCGAGGCAGGCGGCGCGCTCGTCGGGGTCGAGGGCGGCGAGCGCCAGCACTGCGGGGTGGATGTAGGAGGCGCGGCTGATCGCCGGCGTGTTGTGCAGGCGCTCTGCCGCCGCCTCGGCGAGCGTCTTGACGCCGAGCCGGCCCTTGGCATGCCGCGCCGCCTCGAAAGCCGCGAGCGTGCCGCCCCAGGTGCGGAAGCTCTTGGCCGACACGTCGGCGAGCCCGGTGGCGCGCGCGAGATAGTCGTTGACGTGCTGCGAGCCGATCGCGTGCACGGCACCGTCCGCGTCCACCCAGGTGAAGAGATTGCGCCCGGGCAGCTCGTGGATCGCCTCGAAGATGCGGTGCAGCCGCGCGTCGCGCAGCCGGTGCTCGGTCAGGCGCCCGCCCTTGGCGCGGTACTTGAGCACGATCTGGCCGTCGGCGAGCTTCAGGTGGCGCGGCAGCAGCGTGGTCGCGCCATAGCTGCGGTTGCGCGCGGTATAGGCGGCCGAGCCGACGCGCAGGTGCACCCGGTCGAGCAGCGTCGCGATCGCGGCGAGGCCGAGCTCGCGCTCGCCGGGCGCGCGGTCGAGGTCGCGCAGGACCTGGGCGCGGAAGCGGGCGAGCGAGGCGCCGAACGCGGCGAGCCCCTCGTATTTGGTGCGCGCGCGCCAGGTGCTCCAGGCGGGGTGATAGAGGTACTGCTTGCGGCCTGCGGCATCGAGGCCGGTCGCCTGCAGGTGGCCGGCGGGATCGGGGCAGATCCAGACGTCGCGCCAGGCGGGCGGGATGCCGAGCCGCGTGATGCGCTCCCGCTCGGCCGCGTCGACGCTGCCGCCGTCAGGCCGGCGATAGCTGAAGCCGCGGCCGGCGCGGCGGCGGGCGATGCCGGGCATGTCGTCGCAGACGTAGACGAGGCCGGGCGGCACGAGGTCCGGCGCGCACGCCGGGGAGACGAGGCCCGGCGGGCTGGCCGGGGACGGGTTCAGGTCGGACATGGTCGTCGCCGCAGCCCCTGCCGGCGGATCGCCGGGCGGCAGGAGAACGCGACGCGGGCGGCGCGCGTTCCCGGCGGCTCAGCCCTTGCCGCCGGCCATGCGGGCGAAGATCTGCTGCATCTGCTCGAGGCCGGCGAGACCGGCCGGCAGCCATGCCTTCATCATCTCCTCCGGCGCCATCGAGCGGATGTTGGCGAGCATCTGGTCCTGCATCTCCTGCATCAGCGCCTCCTGCATCGGGCGCACGTCGGGCAGGCCGAGAAAGGCGCGGGCCTCCTCCGGCGTGCAGTCGATGTCGACGTTGATCTTCATCCGCGGCTCCTCCGGCGTCGCGCTTCAAGGTGCGCACGGCGGGCTCGCGGGTCAAGCCGTTGAAACTGAAATGGTTGATGGTTCCGGGACGCGGGGGTACCGGCGACTCAGAGCGCCTTGGTCCAGCGGCGGTGCAGCCAGTAGTACTGGCCGGGCCGGGCGCGGATGCGCGCGCCGAGGCTGTCGGCGGCGGCCTGGGTCATCGCCTCGGGCGAGCCCGGCGCGATCGGCGGCTCGAGGTCGACGGCGATGTGCTCGCCATCGGGCTCGCGGGTGCCGTAGGCCGGGATCATCGGCACGCCGAAGCGCCCGGCCAGCGCCGCGACCGCGGTGCCGGTCGGCGCGGGGTGGCCGAGAAAGTCGATCGGCGCGCCGTCGAGCACGTACTGGTCGAGCAGCACCGCGACGACACCGCCGGCCTTGAGATGGCGGATGAGCTCGCGCATCCCGGCACCGCCGCGCGGCAGCATCGGCGCGCCGTGCTCGGTCATGTTGGCGATGTAGGTGCGCTGGACCCACGGGTTGTTGAGCGGCCGATAGAGCGCGCCGACCTCGATGCCGCGCGCCTTGAGCGCGCCGCGCACCGCCTCCCACTGCCCGAAGTGGCCGCCGACCAGCAGCACGCCCTTGCCCGCGGCGCGCGCGGCGAGGAGCGCGTCCCACCCCGGGCCCTTCGGCTCGCTCCAGGGCGCGCGCGCCTGGAAGCTCGCCGCGGTGAAGGTCTCGGCGAAGGTGCGCCCGAAGGTGTCGGCGGTCTCGCGGCGGATCCGGCGGCGTGTCGCGGCGTCGAACTCGGGAAAGATTAGCCGCAGGTTGCCGTCGATGCGCCGGCGCAGGCTCGGCAAGAGCGCGACCGCGGTGCGCAAGACGGCCGAGCCGAAGCCGAGCCGGGCGCGATAGGGCAGGGCGCGCGCGATGCCGAGCACCGCCCCCTGCGGCAGCCAGGCGAGGAAGTCGACGACCGCGTTGCGCCGCGTCGCCATCGGCTCAGATCCGCGCGACGAGGCTGCGGAAGCGCAGGCCGAGCAGCGTCACCGCAGCGAGGCAGCCGGCCGCGGTGCCGAGGAACAGCCCCGCCTCGGCCAGCGGCGTCCAGAACGCGAGGCCGAGGCCGAGCGGCACCATCACGCACCAGAACGCGAGGAAGAAGCACAGCGTCGTGCCCCAGCTGTCGCCGAGCGAGCGCGTGGCCTGGCCGAGCACCACCTGCCCGGCGTCGAAGGTCATCGACACCGCGAGGATGCCGATGATCGGCGCCGCGCGCGCGATGAGCGCGGGGTCGGAACTGTAGAAGCCGACGACCGCCGGCGCAGCGGCGAAGAGGGCGACGCCGAGGAGCGCAACCATTCCCATCGACGCCGCGACCCCGGCGATGCCGGCGAAGCGTGCGTCGGTGCGGTCGCCGGCGCCGGCCGCCTGGCCGATCCGCACTCCGGTGCCAACCGAGAGCCCGAGCGCGATCATGAAGACGGTCGTCTCGACGTTGTGCAGGATGGTGTAGGCGGCGAGCGGCGTCGCGCCGAGCAGGCCCGCTGCCTGCGCCATGCTGGCGAAGGCCGCGGTCTCGAAGAAGTAGGCGACGCCGCCGGCGATGCCGATCTGGCGCATCTCCGCCCCCGCACGCCAGCCGCCCGGCCCCCAGAGGCCGAGCGCGCGGCCGCGGAACGGCGCGAATTCCGGCAGCCGCAGCAGCCACCAGAGGAAGCCGACGATCATCACCAGCCGCGCCAACGTCGAGGCGAGCGCAGCGCCGGGAGCGCCCATCTCCGGCGCGCCGAGCCGCCCCCAGATCAGCATCCAGCTGAGGACGAGGTTGACGACGTTGGCGGCCGCCATCGCCACGAGCCCCGGCCGGGTGCGCGCGGTGCCCTCGAGGTAGAAGGTGGCGGCGACGAAGACGAGGTGGAAGAGCACGCCCGGCGCCGCCATCCAGGCGACCGCCGCACCGCCCTCGACGAGGTCCGGCGCCTGGCCGACCAGCCGCAGCACCGGGCCGGCGAGGAGCGTGAGGAGGCTCGCGCCGATCCCGACCGCGACCGACCACGACAGCCCGCGCAACAGGATCGCCGGGGTCTCGGCGCTGCCCGCGCCCGAGTCGCGCGCGGTGGTGGCGATGATGCCGACCATGCAGCCGATGCCCGCCACCATCAGCGGCATCACCACCGCATAGCCGAGCGACAGCGCCGCCAGGGCCTCGGTCGAGTAGCGGCCGACCATGACCACGCTGACGAGCCCCATCAGCACCAGGCCGGCACGGTTGAGCACCACCGGCCACGACAGCCGGAAGAGCGCGCGCCAATGGCTGAGGAGCCGCGGGACGGCCGGCCCGGCCGGGGGGCGAGACTGGTCATGGCCGGGATCCTCCCGATCCCGCGTCGATGCTGCCGCGGGCTGCCCGGGACTCGGGCGCGCGGTTCTGGCTGTGGGTCCGGTCGGGGCGCGCGGAAGGCTCGAGCCGTCCGCTCAGTGCTTCACGGGGTTGATCATCATGACCATCTGCCGGCCCTCGAGACGCGGCATCGCCTCGATCTTGCCGAGCTCGATCACGTCGTCGGCCACGCGCTCTAGCAGCTTGCGGCCGAGCTCGGCGTGCGCCATCTCGCGGCCGCGAAACCGCAGCGTGACCTTGACCTTGTCGCCACCCTCGAGGAACTTCACCACCGACCGCATCTTGACCTCATAGTCGTGCGTGTCGGTGTTGGGGCGGAACTTGATCTCCTTGATCTCGATGACCTTCTGCTTCTTGCGGGCCTCGGATTCCTTCTTCTGGGTCTCGTACTTGTACTTGCCGAAATCCATGATCTTGGCGACGGGCGGCGTCGCGTTCGGCGATATTTCCACGAGATCCAGTCCGGCCTCCTCGGCGAGCACCATCGCCCGGTCGGGGGTGATGACGCCGATGTTCTCGCCGTTCGCGCCGATGAGGCGGATCTCCGGCGCGCGGATGCGCTCGTTGACGCGGGGGCCGGTATCGCGCGTCGGTGGCGCGTTGTGCGGTCTGCGGGCTATGGCCTTGCCATCCTTCTGATCGTTGCAGGGACAAAAAACCGGAGCAGGCGCCCCGGTCAGGCCTTAAAGAATAATGCAGTTCGCCGGACAAGTGAAGAGACGCGCCGGGCGAAGTCGCAGCGAAATGCGATCGGCAAGCCTTTGCCGCGACCGCGGCCGTGGCGTTTCCCGCTTGCCGAGCGCGGGAGCGCGGTCCACTCTGGCCTCCTGCCATCGGGGCCGCCATGCCGGGGCGACCTGGCGGTGCAGAGACCACCCGGCGGAGGAACGCACCTATGCGCACTTGGTACTGGGTCGTGGCGGTGATCGTCGTGATCCTTGCGGTCTATTTCTTCAGGAGCCGCGAAGCGGCGCCGCCGCCACCCCCGCCGCCGCCGGCCGCCGAGGCTCCTGCGCCG
>JBDHSS010000236.1:0-5118 GCA_039808205.1 Paracoccaceae bacterium
GATCTCGGCGCGGTCCGGCGGCTCGGCGTAGATGCCGATGGCGACGGCATTGGCCGCCGCATCCACCGCCTTGCGCAGGCCGCTGCCGGGGCCGAGCGCGCCGGCGGTGACGACGAGGGTGGCATCACCCGGTGCCCAGTCGGCGAGCGCGCCGCGGATCGCGGCGAGCGCCGCCTCGCCCGCGTCCTCCACGAGGACGGCACGCGGGCCGGCGAAGAAGCCGGTGGCCTTTGCCGCGTCGAGAAGGGCTGCCGGGTCGCGGCGCAGGTCGGCGCCGGCGATCCGCGCGAGGCGCATCTCGGCAGCACCCTCGGGGCCGACCAGCGCCGCGACGAGGTCCGCGCGCTTCAGCGCCACCCGCATCGCATCGGCGCCGTAGACGAGGATGAGCGCGACGCCGGGCTGGGGCCGGGCGAGGAAGCGGGCGGCGTCGCGGCCGGCGAGCTTCACGTCCAGCCGGCGGCCGAGAGCGCCAGCCGCTGGACGATCTGGTCGGCGAGCGCCACCGCGAGGCGGTGCCGCGCGTCGAGCTCGGCGGCGCGCGCGGCGAACGCGGTCGAGGTCACCGAGTCCGGCGCGTTGAAGCCGGTGACCGAGCGCACGGTGCCCGAGGTGACCGCCGGGCCGCCGGCGAGCGGCACGAGCTTGTAGTCGGCCGAGCCGAGCACGTCGAAGCGGGTGGTCACGTTCTCCTGGGTGAGCGCGGTGCCGGTGGTGCGGAGCGAGAGCGTGACGACGAGGCGATAGGTGGGGTCTGCGGCGGTCCCGAGCCGCCGGGTCAGCGCCTCGTGCATGTCGAAGGCGGGGCGGCTGTCGAGCCCGGCCTCGACCGGCGCCACGTCGACGCGCCCGGCCATCTTCGCCGCCGGCGCGCCGTCGCCGTAGAGCGGCGCGAAGCCGCAAGCTGCGGCGGGCAGGGCGGCGAGGAGGCCGAGGACACCGCGCCGCGAGGGCTCAGACCACGACATTCACGATCCGGTCCGGCACGACGATGAGCCGGCGCGGGCTGGCGCCGCCGAGCGCGCGGCGCACGGTCTCGTCCTGCAGCACCAGGGCCTCGATGGTGCTGGCGTCGGAGCCGGCGGGGACCGCGACCTCGGCGCGGCGCTTGCCGTTGACCTGCACCGGAAGCACGACGTTCGCCTCGACGAGAAGGCTCGCGTCGGCCACCGGCCAGGGCGCCGCGGCGACCAGCCCCTCGCCGCCCACCGTCGCCCACACCTCCTCGGCGAGGTGCGGCGTCATCGGCGCCATCAGCTGCGCGAGGACGCGGAGCGCGAAGCGGCGCGCCGGCGCGCCGGCCGGGGCGCGGGCGATGGCGCCGGTCAGCTCGTAGAGCCGCGCGATCGCCTTGTTGAAGGCGAAGCCCTCGATGTCGGCGGTGACGTCGCGGATCGCGCGGTGCGCGGCGCGCACGAGATCGGCATCGTCGGCGGCCGGCGGCGCCTCGGCGGTCTCGTGCGCCAGCCGCCAGACCCGGCCGAGGTGCTTGAACGTCGCCTCGGCGCCGGCGGCGGTCCATTCGACGTCACGCTCGGGCGGGCTGTCGGAGAGCACGAACCAGCGTGCGGTGTCGGCACCGTAGCGCGCGATGATGTCGTCGGGGTCGACGACGTTCTTCTTGGACTTCGACATCTTGACGGAGGCGCCGATCTCGACCGGCGTGCCGTCGGCAAGCCGCGCGCCCGCGGCGTCGCGCTCCACCTCGCCGGGCTCGCGCCAGACCGAGCGGCCGTCGGCGCCGCGGGTCGAGTAGGTCTCGTGCGTGACCATGCCTTGGGTGAAGAGCGCATCGAACGGCTCGATCGCCTTCGCCGGCAGGTGGCCAGTCGCCTGCATCGCGCGGGCGAAGAAGCGCGAATAGAGCAGGTGCAGGATCGCGTGCTCGATGCCGCCGATGTACTGGTCGACGTTCATCCAGTAGTCGGCCTCGGCCATCACCGTCGGCTCGGCGGCGCGCGGCGCGGTGAAGCGGGCGTAGTACCACGACGAGTCGACGAAGGTGTCCATGGTGTCGGTCTCGCGCCGCGCCGGGCCGCCGCAGGCGGGGCAGGTCGTCGCCGCCCAGGTCGGATGGTGGTCGAGCGCGTTGCCGGGCTTGTCGAAGGTCGCGTCGTCGGGCAGGCGGACCGGCAGGTTCGCACGCTTCTCCGGCACCACGCCGCAGGCCGGGCAGTGCACGATCGGGATCGGGCAGCCCCAGAACCGCTGGCGGCTGAGCCCCCAGTCGCGCAGGCGGAAGCGGGTCACGCCCCGGCCGATGCCGCGCGCCTCGCAGAAGGCGATGGCCGCGTCCACCGCCGCCTCGCCGGTCATCAGCCGCTCGCCGGCGACCGGGCGGAGGAACTCGACCCTCTCCGACTTCGGCGGCACATAGGCAACGGTGCCAACCCGCGCCGCGGAGCCGGGTGCGGCGAAGACGTCGATCACCGGCAGGTCGTACTTGCGCGCGAAGTCGAGGTCGCGCTGGTCGTGCGCCGGGCAGCCGAAGATCGCGCCGGTGCCGTAGTCCATCAGGATGAAGTTGGCGATCCAGACCGGCAGCTGCCAGGCGGGGTCGAACGGGTGGACGACGCGGATCCCGGTGTCGAGACCTTTCTTCTCCGCGGTCTCCAGCTCCTCCTCGCTGGTGCCGAGCGCGCGGCATTCGGCGAGGAAGGCGGCGACCGCCGGGTCGCCCTCGAGCGCGCGGGCGAGCGGGTGCTCGGGCGAGATCGCGGCGAAGCTCGCGCCCCAGAGCGTGTCGGGGCGGGTGGTGTAGACCTCGAGCCGCTCGAAGCCCGCCGGCGCGCCGCGGGTTTCGAAGGCGAACTGCAGGCCGCGGCTCTTGCCGATCCAGTTGCGCTGCATGGTGCGCACCTTCTCGGGCCAGTGCTCGAGGCGGTCGAGCGCATCGAGCAGATCCTCGGCCATGTCGGAGATCTTGAAGAACCACTGGGTAAGCTCGCGGCGCTCGACCGGGGCGCCGGAGCGCCAGCCGCGGCCGTCGAGCACCTGCTCGTTGGCCAGCACGGTCATGTCGACCGGATCCCAGTTCACCACCGCCGCCTTTCGGGTGACGAGGCCCGCGTCGAGCATGTCGAGGAACAGCGCCTGCTGCTGGCCGTAATATTCCGGGTCGCAGGTGGCGAGCTCGCGGCTCCAGTCGATCGAGAGGCCGAGCGGCTTCATCTGCGCGCGCATCGCAGCGATGTTCTCGTAGGTCCAGGCGGCGGGCGAGACGCCGCGCTCGATGGCGGCGTTCTCCGCCGGCAGGCCGAAGGCGTCCCAGCCCATCGGGTGCAGCACGTTGAAGCCCTTGGCCGCCTTGTAGCGCGCGAAGAGGTCGCCCATCGTGTAGTTGCGCACATGGCCCATGTGGATGCGCCCCGACGGGTAGGGGAACATCTCGAGCACGTAGAACTTCGGCCGCGACGGGTCGCGCTCGGCGCGAAAGAGGCACGCCTCATCCCACGCGGCTTGCCAGCGGGGCTCGATCTCGCGAGGGTCGTAGCGCGACATCAGGTCTTCCTTCCTCCCGGCGGGGTGTCAGCCCTGCTGGGCGGCCATGGCGATGCGCATCTGCCGGGCGCGCGTCAGGATGGCGTCCTCGAGCGCGCGGTTCTCGGCGTCGCCGACCGGCACGGCGCGGCCGCCGGCCTGGCGGAACGCCGCCACCTTGAGCGCGCGGGCGTCGAGCGAGGGGTCGGAGATGTAGACGGTCACCCGGTAGGCGCCGCCGTTGACACTGCCCCAGTTGGTGACGATGAGGCCGGAGAACGGGTCGGCTGCCTCCACCGGCAGGAACGACAGCACGTCGAGCGACGCCTGCCACAGGTAGCGGTTGACCGCGACCTGGCGGTCGGCATCGCTCTGGTGCCGGAACAGGTCGAAGAAGCTCTCGTCGCTGATCTCCTGGCTCTCGTTGCGGCGCTGGAGCGCCTTCTCGCGCTGCAGCGCCGCGTCGCCACAG
The DNA here is from genome assembly GCA_039808205.1 of Paracoccaceae bacterium. GTDB lineage: Bacteria > Pseudomonadota > Alphaproteobacteria > Rhodobacterales > Rhodobacteraceae > Amaricoccus. The sequence continues at coordinate 3,953 of JBDHSS010000236.1, forward strand.
GCGGAGAGCACGCCGAGCGCAGCAAAGGCCAGGCAGATTGCACGCTTGTCGATCACGAGCCGACCGGTCCCATGGACATCCTCGCGCGGTGTGTAGAGGGAAGGCCCCCGGGCGGCAAGTGCAAAGCAGGCGGCGCGGGTCGGGCGGCCGACGGGGCGGGCTCGCTCTGCAACGGCGCCGCGCGGCCTTGCCCTTGCGGAGCGCCGGCGGCAAACCTATGGTGCCGCCCGCGGCGCCGCTGGCGCCGTCGAGCAGGCCCGTGCCCCCGCATCGGCCTGCTCTCTTGCTATCTGGCGGCGGCCACGGGCTGCGGTCGACATCTTGCGGCCGCTCGCGAGCGGCGACGGAGGACGGGATGGAGAAGGTGCCCCTGACGGCGAAGGGCTTCGCGAAGCTCGATGCCGAGCTGAAGCGGCTGAAGTCCGTCGAGCGGCCGGCGATCATCGCCGCGATCGCCGAGGCGCGCGAGCATGGTGACCTGAGCGAGAACGCCGAGTACCACGCCGCGCGCGAGCGGCAGAGCTTCGTCGAGGGGCGGATCCGCGAGCTCGAGGCGGTCATCGGCCGCTCCGAGGTGATCGACGCGAGCCGGCTCTCGGGCCCGATCAAGTTCGGCGCCACGGTCGTCCTCGTCGACGAGGACACCGACGAGGAGAAGACCTACCAGATCGTCGGCGAGCAGGAGGCGTCGATCGAGGAGGGACTCCTGAACCTGCGCTCGCCGCTCGCCCGCGCGCTGATCGGCAAGGAGCCCGGCGACAGCGTCGAGGTGCGCACGCCGGGCGGGGTGCGGTCCTACGAGATCCGCGCCGTGAGCTTCGTCTGAGGCGCCGATGGCCGGTCCGGGAGACGCCCTCGTGCGCGGCCTCGGCGATCGCTTCGCCGGAATGACCCGCGCGCGGCGCTGGGCGGCGGTGGCGAGCGTCGTCTGGCTGGTGGTCGTCATGGCCTACGGCATCGGGTTCCTGTCGGTGGCCGCCGGCAGCCAGACCCGCGGCACGGTGTTTCTCGACGCGATGCTGTTTCTCGCGGCGCTGGTGCTGCCGCTCGGCCTGGTGTGGCTCGCCGCCTGGCTCCCCGACGAGCTCGAGCGCCAGCGCGAGATCGTCGCGGCGCTGGCCGAGGTGGCGGGGCCGCTCGCCGCGGCGGTCGCGCGCACCGAGCGC
>JBDHSS010000237.1:0-5113 GCA_039808205.1 Paracoccaceae bacterium
AGCCCGGCGAGCGCGGCCGACATCACGAAGGCCGCGAGCTTGTAGCGCCCGACGCCGTAGCCGAGCGAGATCGCCCGCGGCTCGTTCTCGCGGATCGAGCGCAGGATCATGCCGAAGGGCGAATGCACGATGCGCCAGATCGCGAAGACGCCGATCAGGAACACCGCGAGCACGAAATAGTACATATTGAGCGGCTGGCTGAGGTCGACGATCCCGAGGACGTGCCCCCGGGGCACGCCCTGGATGCCGTCCTCGCCGTGGGTGAATGGCGCCTGGAGGCAGAAGAAGAAGAACATCTGCGAGAGCGCGAGCGTCACCATCGCGAAGTAGATGCCCTGGCGGCGGATGGCGAGGACGCCCATGACGAGCCCGAGGAGCGCCGCGCCGACCATGCCGACGATAAGGCCGAGCTCGGGCGGCAGGCCCCATTCCTTCACGGCGTGGGCGGTGAAGTAGGCCGCACCCCCGAAGAATGCCGCGTGGCCGAAGGAGAGGAGCCCGGTGTAGCCGAGCAGCAGGTTGAACGCGCAGGCGAAGAGCGCGAAGCAGAGCATGCTCATCACGAAGACCGGATAGAACACGAAGGGGGCGGCGACGAGCGCCAGCACCCCGAGCGCGACCAGCGCCTTCTCGGTGCCGCGCATCACGCGTCCCGCCCGAAGAGGCCGGCGGGCCGCACCAGCAGCACGATCGCCATGATGACGAAGATCACGATGTTGGACGCCTCGGGATAGAACACCTTGGTCAGCCCCTCGATGAGCCCCAGCGCGTAGCCGGTGACGATGGCGCCGAGGATCGAGCCCATGCCGCCGACGACGACCACCGCAAAGACGACGATGATGATGTTCGAGCCCATGAGCGGGCTCACCTGGTAGACCGGCGCCGCCATGATGCCGGCGAGGGCGGCCAGCGCGCAGCCGAGGCCGTAGGTGAAGGTCAGGAGCAGCGGCACGTTGACGCCGAACGCCTGCACCAGCGTCGCGTTCTCGGTCGCCGCGCGCAGGTAGGCGCCGAGCTTGGTGCGCTCGATCAGGAACCAGGTCGCGCCGCAGACGACGACCGAGGCGATGACCACCCAGCCGCGGTAGACCGGCAGGAACATGAAGCCGAGGTTCATGCCGCCAGCCAGCGCCTTCGGCGTCGGATAGGGCTGGCCGGAGACGCCGAAGTAATAGCGGAATCCGCCCTCGACGACCAGGGCGAGCCCGAAGGTGAACAGGAGCCCGTAGAGCGGATCGACGCCGTAGAGCCGGCTGAGCGCCACCCGCTCGACGATCATCCCGAACAGCCCGACCACGAGCGGCGCCAGGATCAGCGCCAGCCAGTAGCTGATCCCGAGGTTCGCGAGCATCAGGTAGCCGACGAACGCGCCGAGCATGTAGAGCGCGCCGTGCGCGAAGTTGATGATCTGGAGCATGCCGAAGATGATCGCGAGCCCGAGCGACAGCATGGCGTAGAACGAGCCGTTGATGAGCCCGACCAGGAGCTGCCCGAGCAGCGCCTGGCTCGGAACGCCGAAGACCGTGACCATCAGACCCCCAGAAGCTCCTGCAACTCCGGCATGCGCGCCTCGAGCTCGCCCACCGGAAAGCCGGTAGTGATCGCGCCGTGCTCCATGACGTAGAAGCGATCGGCGAGCCGCGAGGCGAAGCGGAAGTTCTGCTCGACGAGAAGGATCGTCATGCCGCGCGCGCGGAGGCTCGTCAGCGCCTCGCCGATGCGGTCGATGATGACCGGCGCGAGCCCCTCGGTCGGCTCGTCGAGGAGCAGCATCCTGACGCCGGTCCGCAGCATCCGCGCCATCGCCAGCATCTGCTGCTCGCCGCCGGAAAGCTTGGTTCCGGGGCTCGACCGCCGCTCCTTGAGGTTGGGAAACAACGTGAAGATCTCGTCGATCGACATGCCGCCGTCGGCGACGACCGGCGGAAGCAGCAGGTTCTCCATGACGTCGAGCGTCGAGAAGATGCCGCGCTCCTCGGGCACGAAGCCGAGCCCCGCGTGCGCGGTGCGATGCAGCGGCAGCCGCAGCAGGTCCTGCCCGTCGAAGCGGACGGCGCCGGTGCGCTTGCGCACGATGCCCATGATCGCGCGGAGCGTTGTCGTCTTGCCGACGCCGTTGCGGCCGAGGAGCGTCACCGTCTCGCCGCGCGCGACGGTCAGGTCGACGCCGTGCAGCACGTGGCTCTCGCCGTACCAGGCGTTGAGCCCCGCGAGCTCGAGCAGCGGCTCAGCCATGCTCGCCCGCTCCTTCCGTCCCCATGTAGGCCTCGCGCACCTGCGGGTTGCGGCTCACCGTGGCGTAGTCGCCTTCGGCGATGATCTCGCCGCGCTGCAGCACCACGATCTCGTCGCAGAGGTCGGACACGACCTTGAGGTTGTGCTCGACCATCAGCACTGCCCGATCCTCCGCGACCTGGGCGATAAGCCGCGCGATCGCGCCGACGTCCTCGTGGCCCATCCCGGCCATCGGCTCGTCGAGAAGCAGCACGCGCGGCTCGAGCGCGAGCGTGGTCGCGATCTCGAGCACGCGCTTGCGCCCGTAGGAGAGATCGGTGGCCAGCCGGTCCTCGAAGCCCGCGAGCCCGACCGCGGCGATCAGCTCCTCGGCGCGCGCGTCGAGACGGCGCAGCGCGCCGAGGCCGAGCCAGAACTGGTGGCCGAGCCCCTGCGGCCGCTGCAGCGCCACGCGCACGTTGTCGCGCACGCTGAGGTGGGGAAATACCGCCGAGATCTGGAACGACCGCACGAGGCCGAGCCGCGCGACCTTTGCCGGGTCGAGCCCGGTGATGTCCTGGCCCAGGAACTCGATGCGGCCGGCGGTTGGCTTCAGGAACTTGGTCAGCAGGTTGAAGACGGTGGACTTGCCGGCGCCGTTCGGCCCGATCAGCGCCTTGATCTGGCCGTCGTGGAGGTCGAGATCGACGCCCTTGACCGCGACGAAGCCCGCGAACTCCTTGCGGAGCCCGCGCGCCGACAGGATCGGCGCCCCGGCCTTGGGGCGCCGGACCCGCATCGGCGCCTCGGAGCCCGCGGCGACCATCGCCGTCACTGGGTGACGAGGGGGCAGCCGCTCTGCGCCGGGTCGATGAAGGCTTCCTTCGCCGGGATCGTCGCCAGCACGTTGTAGTAGTCCCAGTCCTCTTTGCTCTCGGACGGCGACTTCACCTCCATCAGGTACATGTCGTGGAACATGCGCCCGTTCGGACCCACGGTGCCGCCGTTGGCGAAGACGTCGTCGACCGGCATCGCGTGCAGCTGCTTCGCCACCGCCTCGGTCTCGTCGGTGCCGGCGGCCTGGACCGCCTTCAGGTACTGCAGCACCGCGGAATAGGTGCCAGCGTGGATCATGTTCGGCATCCGGCCGGTCTTCTCCATGAAGCGCTTGCCGAACTCGCGCGACTTGTCGTCGCGATCCCAGTAGTAGCCTTCGGTCAGCGACAGCCCCTGCGCCGCCTCGAGGCCGAGGCCGTGCACGTCGGCAAGCGTGAAGAGCAGCGCCGCGAGCCGCTGGCCGCCGGCGACGATGCCGAACTCGGCCGCGCCCTTGATCGCGTTCGCGGTGTCGAGTCCGGCGTTGGCGAGCCCGACGACCTTGGCGCCCGACGACTGCGCCTGCAGCAGGAACGACGAGAAGTCGGTGGTCGAGAGCGGCACCCGCACCGAGCCGAGCACCTGGCCGCCCGCGTCCTTGACGAACGTCGAGGTCTGCTCCTCGAGCGAGTAGCCGAAGGCGTAGTCGGCGGTGATGAAGAACCAGCTGTCGCCGCCCGCCTTCACCAGCGCGCCGCCGGTGCCGACCGCCTGGCTGTGGGTGTCGTAGGCCCAGTGGAAGCCGTAGGGCGAGCAGGCCTTGCCGGTCAGATCCGTCGTCGCCGCGCCGGTGACGATGTCGATCTTCTTCTTCTCCTGGCTGAGCCCCTGCACCGCGAGGGCGACCGAGGAAGTGGTCAGCTCCATGATCGCGTCGACCGCCTCGGTGTCGTACCACTCGCGGGCGATGTTCGAGGCGATGTCGGGCTTGTTCTGGTGGTCGGCCGATACGAGCTCGATCGGCGCGTCGAGCACCTTGCCGCCGAAATCGGCGATCGCCATCTCGGCGGCCGCGACCGACCACTTGCCGCCGAAGTCGGCATAGACGCCGGACTGGTCGTTCAGGATGCCGATCTTGACCTTGCCGTCGGAAACCTGGGCGAGGGCGGGCAGGGCGGCCGTGGCCGCGAGCGCCGCGGCGAGGCAGAAGGTGCGTGTCATGGTCGCGAAGGTTCCCCGTGTTGCGCCCGCGGTCGTTGCCGCGGACTTGATTGGCTGAAAACCTATTAGCCTCACGGGGCACGTCAACTCGGAAACGGCCGCGCCGGTGAATCCTTGTCCCGACGCCTGGTCGGCGCCGGCGGGGGCCGGAACTGGCGGCAGGACCGGGCGTTGGCTTGGTCGGGCCTGCCAGCGGAAAGAGGCGCCGTGTCAAGGAGATCAGACGAGGCCGGCGCGCCGCGCGTCGAGGCGGCTGCGGTGGTGGAGCTCATTCCCGCGCTCCGCGCGTTCGCGCGCAGCTTCTGCCGCAATGCCAGCGACGCCGACGACCTGGTGCAGGAGACGCTGGCCAAGGCGATCGCCAACCTCGACCGGTTCGAGCCGGGCACCCGGCTCAAGTCCTGGCTCTTCACCATCATGCGCAACACGTTCCTGACCAATGTCGCCCGCGCGCGCCGCGAGGGCCCGGCGCCCGCCGAGCCGGCGGCGGGCCCGGTGCAGGAGGCGACGCAGGAGTGGAGCGCCCAGGTCCGCGATGTGCGCGAGGCGATCGCCCGACTGCCGCAGCCGCAGCGCGAGATCGTCGTCCTCGTCGCCATGCTCGGAGTCAGCTACGAGGAGGCCGCCCAGATCTGCGACTGCGCGGTGGGCACGGTGAAGAGCCGGCTGAGCCGCGCCCGCGCCGCGCTCCTCGCCGAGCTTGGCGAGGAGCCCGACGGGTCCGTCGAGAGCCGCCGCCGCCGTTCGTGAGCGCTCAGCCGACCCGCCGCAGCCCCGCCTCCAGCCGGCGGGCGAGCTCGATGAGCCGCTCGGGCACCGGTTCCCGCGCGATCGCCGCGCCGAGCGCCGCGAGCGGCGTGGG
>JBDHSS010000238.1:0-5112 GCA_039808205.1 Paracoccaceae bacterium
GCCAAGGAGATCGAGCTCGAGGACAAGTTCGAGAACATGGGCGCGCAGATGGTGCGCGAGGTCGCCTCGCGGACCAATGACGAGGCCGGCGACGGCACCACCACCGCGACGGTTCTCGCCCAGGCGATCGTCCGCGAGGGCATGAAGTCGGTCGCGGCCGGCATGAACCCGATGGACCTGAAGCGCGGCATCGACAAGGCCGTCGCCACCGTCGTCGAGGACATCAAGGCGCAGGCCCGCACCGTCAGCGGCTCGGACGAGGTCGCGCAGGTCGGCACCATCTCCGCCAACGGCGAGACCGAGATCGGCCGGCAGATCGCCGACGCGATGCAGAAGGTCGGCAACGAGGGCGTCATCACCGTCGAGGAGAACAAGGGCTTCGAGACCGAGACCGAGGTCGTCGAGGGCATGCAGTTCGACCGCGGCTATCTCTCGCCCTACTTCATCACCAACGCCGACAAGATGATCGCCGAGCTCGAGGACGCGCTGATCCTCCTGCACGAGAAGAAGCTGTCGTCGCTGCAGCCGATGGTGCCGCTGCTCGAGGCGGTGATCCAGTCGGGCAAGCCGCTCCTCATCGTCGCCGAGGACGTCGACGGCGAGGCGCTCGCGACGCTTGTCGTCAACAAGCTCCGCGGTGGCCTCAAGATCGCGGCCGTGAAGGCGCCGGGGTTCGGTGATCGCCGCAAGGCGATGCTGCAGGACATCGCGATCCTGACCGGCGGCCAGGTCATCTCCGACGACCTCGGCATGAAGCTCGAGAACGTCGGGCTCGACATGCTCGGCAAGGCGCGCAAGATCTCGATCACCAAGGACGAGACCACGATCGTCGACGGTGCCGGCGAGAAGGCCGAGATCGAGGCGCGCGTCAGCCAGATCCGTCAGCAGATCGACGAGACCACCTCCGACTACGACAAGGAAAAGCTGCAGGAGCGGCTGGCGAAGCTCGCCGGCGGCGTCGCCGTGATCCGCGTCGGCGGCGCCTCCGAGGTCGAGGTGAAGGAGCGCAAGGACCGCGTCGACGACGCGCTGAACGCGACCCGCGCCGCCGTGCAGGAGGGCGTGGTCGTCGGTGGCGGCGTGGCGCTGGTGCGCGCCTCGAAGAAGCTCGACGGCGTGACCGGCGAGAACCCGGACCAGACCGCCGGTATCGCCATCGTCCGCAAGGCGCTGCAGTCGCCGCTGCGGCAGATCGCCGAGAACGCCGGCGTCGACGGATCGGTGGTGGCCGGCAAGGTCATCGAGTCGACCGACGCGACCTTCGGCTTCAACGCGCAGACCGAGGAATACGGCGACATGTTCAAGTTCGGCGTGATCGACCCGGCCAAGGTCGTTCGCACCGCGCTGCAGGACGCCGCTTCGGTCGCCGGCCTGCTCATCACCACCGAGGCGATGATCGCCGACAAGCCGGAGCCGAAGGCTGCGGCCGGCGGCGGCATGCCGGGCGGCATGGGCGGCATGGGCGACATGATGTGATCTGAACCTTCGGGTTCGGAAACGGAACGGGGGGCCTCGCGCCCCCCGCTTTCTTTTGAGACGTCGCGTTTGCGTGCGACGCGCTGCAAGAAACGTGCTTCTCGGCACCACGGTGCCGTTCCCGACGGATTGGCGTGACAAATCCGTCCGACGCAGACAGATCGGCGCTGTCGCCGACAGTCGCGCCCCTTGCCCTCCGCGCGTCCCGCGCTCCAGGCAACGGTCCGGCGAACGCATGCGTTCGCTCGTCGGGCCGGGTCTCGCGGGGCCAGTGGCCCCGCTTCGGTCGCTCGGCGGCGAGGACGTACTCTTGACCTCGGTTGCTGCCGCGGCGAGGCTCGGGCCATGCTCCGGCTTCTCGCGCTCCTCCTCATCGCTGCCCCGGCGCTGGCCCAAGAGCCGCCAGCTTACCTCGACGACCGCTCCGATCCGGCGAGCCTCGTGCGGTCCTACTACAACGCGATTGCGCGCGGCGAGTACGCCCGCGCCTACGGCTACCTCGCGACGCCGCCCGACTACGCGGGCTTCGCCGCGGGCTATCAGGACACCGCCGAGGTCCAGCTGCTGCTCGGGCCGGTGACGAGCGAGGGCGCGGCCGGCAGCGTCTATGCCACGGTGCCGGCAGCGGTCAGGGCGGTGGACAAGGCCGGCAAGGCGACGGTCTTCGCCGGCTGCTACGTCACCCGGCAGGTGCAGCCGGCGATCCAGGACCCGCCGTTCCGGCCGATCGAGATCACCGACGGCCACATGGCGCCGGCCGACGGCGGGCTGTCGGCGGCGCTGCCGACCGATTGCGACAAGCGGGCCGCGAAGTAGCCGGATGCGCGCGCTAGCCCGACAGCACGCGGTTGAGCTGCGCCATCGAGCGCTGCACCGCCTCGTCGTCCCGCGAGAAGCCCTCGCCGCCCTGCATCAACGCCTCGAGCCGTGCGCGCGCCCGCGACACCCGGCTCTTTACCGTGCCAATGCGGGTGCCGAGCACCTCGGCCGCCGCCTCGTAGGAAAGCCCGCTGGCGCCGACGAGGATCAGCGCCTCGCGCTGGTCGGGCGGCAGCGCCTGCATCGCCGCCAGGAACTCGCGCATCTCGAGCTGGCTGTCGTGGCCGGGCAGCTCGGTCAGCCGCGCCGCGTGGGTGCCCTCGGCGTCGGGAACCTCGCGCCAGCGGCGGCGGCCCTCGGAATAATACTGGTTGCGCAGGATCGTCACCAGCCACGCGTGCAGGTTTGTGCCCTGCCGGTACTTGTCGCGGTTCTGGATCGCCTTGGCCAGTGTCTCCTGCACCAGATCGTCGGCACGGTCGCGGTTGCCGCTCAGCGAGCGCGCGAACCCGCGGAGCATGGGGATCGCCGCAACGAGGTCGTCGCGGAACGAGGTGCTCACGGCCGCTCCTCCTCGTCGCCGGGGGACCGGTCGCGAGGCTTCTCCTCGTCGAGCTTGCCCAGGAGGGCGAGCATCTCGGCAGGGATCTCTTCCTGGAGCGCCTCGTCGTAGACCCGCTGCAGCTGCCGCGTGATCCACTCGTGCTTGCGCGGGGCGGCCGCACGCCCCTTCGGGGACTTGCCGCGGCCGGTCGTACCACCCTCAGTCATCACCTTTGCCAAGCCCGCTGCTTCTTTCACTCTTGCACGTCCCGCCCGAAGGCACTTCAACCTTCTCCGAATGCGCGAGGTGGGGGTTGCGTTCCAGTCGTCGGGAACTTTTCCTCGCTTGCGCGCTTGATGCGTCGTCGTCCGGCGTTCCCGCGCCGGCTTTTCGTGCAGCCGGCCCCTTGCCGGCCTGAGAGGATTTCCCGAGATGCCCGCCAGCCTGTCCCAGGAGATAGCGCCCCACCTGCCCTACCTGCGGCGCTATGCGCGCGCGCTGACTGGCTCGCAGCAGAGCGGCGACGCCTATGTCGTCGCCTGTCTCGAGGCGGTGGTCGCCGATCCGACGATCCTCGACCTGACCAACGGGCCGAAGGTCTCGCTGTTCCGCCTGTTCCAGGAGCTCTGGCACGGCCTCGGCCTCGAGCAGGAGGATCCGGCGATGCCGGTGTCGCCGCGCGAGCGCACCACCCGCGAGCGGCTGGCCGAGGTGTCGCCGGAGCGGCGGCAGGTGCTGCTCCTGACCGCGCTCGAAGGGTTTCGCAGCGACGAGGTGGCGGCGATCACCGGCACGAGCGAGGCGGAGGTCGAGGACATGATTGCGACCGCGGTGGCCGAGATCAACCAGCAGATCGCCACGCGGGTGCTCATCATCGAGGACGAGCCGCTGATCTCGCTCGACCTCGCCGAGATCGTCGAGAGCCTCGGACACGAGGTCACGACGATCGCGCGCACCGCCACGCAGGCGGTCGCGGCGGCCGGCGACGAGACCCCGGGCCTTGTCCTCGCCGACATCCAGCTCGCGGACGGCTCGTCCGGGCTCGACGCGGTGCGCGACATCCTGGCGATGTATTCGGTGCCGGTGATCTTCATCACCTCGTTCCCCGAGCGGCTCCTGACCGGCAAGCGGCCGGAGCCGACGTTCCTCATCACCAAGCCCTACGATCCCAACGCGGTGAAGGCGGCGATAAGCCAGGCGCTGTTCTTCCGCGCCTCGGCGTCGCTCGACGCATGATGCGGCGCGCGCTTCTCCTGGCCGCGGCGTGGATCACCGCCTCGGCGGCGGCGGCGCACGATACCCGCGTCGGCTCGATCGCGATCGAGCACCCGCGCGTCATCGCGAGCACGGGGCAGACGGCGGCGGGGTATCTGACGATCGTGAACGAAGGCACGACGGCGGACGCGCTCGTCGCGGTATGGAGCGCGGCGCCGCAGACGGAGGTGCACGCGAGCGCGGTGAGCGCGGACGGCGTCGCGACGATGGCGCCGGCGCCGGTCGTGGAGATCCCGGCCGGTGGCAGCGTGGCGCTGGCGCCCGGAGGGCTGCACGTGATGTTCATGGGGCTGACGCGGCCGCTCACGGCGGGCGAGACCTGGCCCGCGACGCTCGTCTTTCGCGATGCCGGCGAGGTGGCCGTCGACTTCGCCGTGGAGCCGCGCTCGGGCGGCGGAGCGATGCCGGGGATGGGCCACTGAGGTGCGGCGCCGGCCGGGTGGCCGGCGCCCGAGCATTCGTCAGCTGTTCCGCAGCCAGTCGTCGACCATGGTCTTCGCTTCCTCGCGCGACTTGCCGTAGCGCTTCTGCAGCAGGCCTTCCAGCTCCTGCTGGCGGCCCTCGACCTTGTCGAGATCGTCGTCGGTGAGCGAGCCCCACTGCTGCTGCACCTTGCCCTTGAACTGTTTCCAGTTGCCTTCGACCTGATCCCAATTCATCGTCGGCGATCCTTTCTGCCGTTTCGGTCGGCGGATCAACGAGCGGCGGGCGCCGCGGTTCCGGGTCGGCTTGCGCCGGTCACGGTCCGTCGAGTCCGTGGAACGATGCACGGCGCCGGGCGTTGCCGCTGTTAGTGCGCCTCGTGGTGCTTGCCGGATAGGTCGAGAGATGCATCTCCACGGGCCCACCCGAAATCAGGCGGCGCACCGGTCGCAGCGATGCTGAGCCTCACTGCCGCGGCGCTTTCGGCGGTCGCGTTCCTCGCGATCGCGGCGGCGGTGGCGGTCGTCGCGCGCCGCGGGGCGCTGCCGCAGCGTGGCGACGCGGCGCTCGTCGCG
>JBDHSS010000239.1:0-5052 GCA_039808205.1 Paracoccaceae bacterium
TCCGCTTCCTGCGCCACGAGGACCGCCGGCCCTCGCCGGTGCCGATGGGCGGCACCGCCTGGAAGAAGGTGACGGCACTCGAGGCCGGGCTCGCCGCCTTCGGCGCCGAGGCGGCCGCGTCCCCCTATCTCGGCAACATCGACGGCGACGTCACCTTCGCGCCGGACTTCTACGCGACGCTCCTGGAGCGGATGGAGGCGGACCCGGGCCTCGGGCTCGCCGGCGGCTTCATCTACCACTCGAGCGAGGGCCGCGAGTGGCCCTACATCGTCAGCCCCGAGGGGGTGGGCGGCCCGATCCAGTTCTTCCGCCGCGCCGCCTGGGACGCGGTCGGCGGCTATATCCCCTGGGGCCAGGAGGATTCGATCGTGCAGATGGCGCTCCGCATGCACGGCTGGCGGATCCGCTCGTTCCCGGACCTGCGGGTCGCCCACCACAAGACCCCGAAGGAGAAGAAGAAGAACCCGCTCCGCGGCTGCTTCCACACCGGCATGATGGAACGGGCGATGCGCTACCATCCGGCCTTCGAGGCGGCGAAGTGCGCCGGCGCGGCGGCGCGCCGGCCCTGGTTCGGCAGCGCCGCCCAGCTCGCGGGCTATACCTGGGCCGCGATGAAGGGCATCCCCTCGCAGCTTCCCCCGGACCTCGTCGCCTTCAGCCAGCGCGAGCAGATGGCAAAGCTCCGGCGGCAGATCGGCCTCGGGTGAGCGCCGGCCGCCGGGGCCCCGGCCTCAGCTCGGGGCCTTCCGCCAGCGGGCATGCTGGCGCTCGTAGCCGAACTGGACGCCGAGCGCCCGGCGCAGCCGGTTGAGGGCGCCGATCGCCGCGCCGCGCATCGCCAGCCGGCGGTCGAGGCCGCCGAGCTCGATGGCGCCGCCCGTGATGCCGAACTGCCGGGCGAACTCCCGAGTGTCGATGCAGCCCTGGACGCCGCTCCAGCGGATGCCGCCGCTGCTCGGCCCGTCGTGGTTGCCGTGGCCGCAGGCCTTGCCGGCGAGCGGCTCGGCGAGCGGCACGAGGTCGAAGGCGCCGCCTTGCCGGATATGGCGCCCGAGCAGCCGGATCGTGCCCCAGTAGTCGCTGGTGACCGGCTCGGTCGCCTGCCACAGCCGGTCGAGGAGCTCGGGCGCGGCGGTGATCGAACCGTCCGCCGCCGGGACCAGGCGATCGGCCAGGGCGAGAAGGCCCGGGTCGAGCCGCTCGATCGCCCGGACGAGCGTCGCCCGCGCGAAGATCCGGCAAGTGCCGCAGGTCCGGTCGAAATCGTGGACGCGAAAGGTCTGCGCGATCTCGAAGCTCGCGGGCTTGGCGCGGACGAGGGCGTTGTAGCCCTCGCAGACCAGGAAGCCGTCATGCCCGCCGAGATCGCGGGAGAGCACGTGCTCGGCGAGATCGGTGCGGAGGAAGTCGTCGCCGTCCACCGGCATGACGAAGTCCGCCCCCTCGACGACGAGCGCCTGGAGGGCGCCGAGCACGTACTTCATGCCCTTGTCGATCTCGACGTCGTTGGCGTTGGCGGCGAAATGCGGGTGTTCGCCGAGCACGACGAAGCGAACCCGCTCGCGAAACTCGGCCGCCCAGGCCGGCAGCCGGTGGCAGACCACGACGACGACGACGTCGCCGTGGGTCTGGCTGGTGTAGGAGCGCAGGCTCTCGCGCAGGGCGCGCTCGATCACCCCGTAGTCGCTGATCTTGCTGCCCCCGGGGTGCACCACCGGGATCAGGAAGGCGAACCTGCCGCCGCCGGTCGCGCCGGCCGGGGCCCCTCCAGTCGTCTCTGTCATCGGGGATCCTATTTGCTGTGCCGGCGCAGCCCCGGGGGCGGACCCATGAGCCCGACCTTGTGGAGCAGCCGCTGCCCCCGCCAGCGCAGGGCGCGCGCCAGGCGCGGAACGAACGCGTAGGGGATCTTGTTGCTGTGGGGAAACGGCACCTCGGGAACCGGATGCCCCAGGAACGCGCAGATCGGCTCCCAGCCGCCGCCCTGCGCCAGATCGACGATCAGGAGATCGTCCGGCCGGTCGCGGAAGTACTCCCGGACCTCGCGGTTGTGGCGGCGCATGCGGGCCTTGTAGATCTCCTCGTTGCCCTTGGGGCTGCCGGCGGCCTCGCCGTAGACGAGACGGCGCATGGGCGTCGTCTTGCCGCGGAAGTGATTGCGGTTGCTGTCGTACCACTTCTGCTCGTCGCGCTCGGTCAGGATGAACTTCGCGCCGGGGTGCAGCGCGTCCATCTCGCGATAGACGAGCGGCCAGGGGTTGTCCTGGAAGGCGTCGTAGCGCTGCGACAGCTCGGCGGTGACCGCGTGGAGCGTCCTCGCGATGTCCGGGTCGTCCACGTGATCGGGACCGGTGACCCGATAGCCCAGGATCCTGAGGGCCTGCTTCATCGAGGTGGTCCCGGTCTTGTGGAAGCCGATACAGAATACCTTGCGCACGCTCATCGCCCCTGAGGTTGCCGCCATCGCCCGCGCGTCGTCCGGCCTCACCCGGACTGGCGCCCGGTGCCCGGCGCCGCCTGATGCACCTGCCCCGCCTCGTCCACGTGGAACCCGAAAATCCGCCGCGAGAGCGCGCGCACCGTCGGGTCCTCGAACAGCGCCCGCGCGTCGTCGCGGCCGACGAGATGCTGCCAGCGGGAATCCACCTGCAGCTGCCGCCCGTCGACGCTCGGCGCGAGGAGCCGGCGGGCATAGGAGCCCGGCTGCTGCAGGAGGCGCCGGCGGAACTCCGGGCTGCGGTAGTAGTCGAGCTTCTTCGCCATGGTGCGCAGGCTCGGCCGGCCGGCGCCGTTGAACGAGCTGCCGCCGCCCTCGAGCGGCACCTCGCCGAGCGTCCGCTCCGAGTAGCTGCCGCCGAGCCGGGCGCAGACCGCCTGCCGGTAGGCGCGGTCCTTGAACCAGGCATTGTAGAGGACGAAGGCCTTCGGCTCGGCCGCATGGCGCCGGGCCATCGCCGTCCAGCTGTCGAGGAAATAGTCGAGCTCCGCCGGCGAGGTGAGCCCGCTCGCCTCCCGCGCCTTCACCCGGCTCGCCCAGCAATTGTAGGGATCGCGCAGGACGTAGAGCATCCGGCAGTCGAACTCGTCGAGTCCCGCCGGATCGAGCGGCACCACGCTGTCGAGGAGCGGCCGGAAGCCGCCGTCCCCGGTCCGCGCGAGCTTGATGCGCGCATCCTCGAACGAGACGATCCGGCAGTCGGCTCCGGCGAAGGCCGGGTTGTCGGTCACGTTGCCCGGATCCCGGGCGAAATCGTGCTCCAGGTTGTTGAGGTGCACCGCCTTCGGGAACAGCGACGAGATCCAGTCGATGATCGCATGGTTGCCGGAGCGCTGCAGGCCGACGACCTGCAGGACGAGGCCGCGCGCCATCGTCGCGGGGACGGCGACCGCCAGCTCAGGGCTCATAGCCGAACACCTCGAAGTCCTTGGCGAAATTCGTCGCGAGGAGCTGGCGCGCCTCCGGGTCGAGCGCCGACCAGGAGCGCCGGCCCTCAGGAGAGGCCCTCTCTCCCGCGGTCGAGGTGTTGCGCAGCGGCAGCGGCGCGGAGATGCCGGTCCGCTCCTGGATGATCGGCCACTGCGCCTCGATCTCCTCGAGCTTGGCCACATGCTTCACGATCACCGCCTCGCCGTCCGACACCCAGTCGAAGCAGGAGGCGAACATCCGCGGCTCGTCGCGATAGGCCGGGTCCCGGTCGCGGAACACCGCCCGGATCCAGTCGTTCAGCCCGAGCGGATTGTCCCGGAGGCCGGTCTGGTTGTAGCGCGAGCGATACTTATGGAACGAGATCATCCGGCTGTAGGGGTGACGCACCAGCGCGAAGGTGAAGGCCTTGTCCCAGCGCCGCCGGCCGATCTTCATCCGGCGGAGCCGCGCGGTGTCGTGGATCTTCACCGGGATGCCGAGGGCCTCCTCGACGCTGGTGCCGCCGCATTTGTTGATGTGGATGAAGACGTACTCGCCCCCCAGCCGCTGCCGCAGCAGGTAGTCGTAGTAGCGGATCCGGAACTGCAGGCCGTACTCGTGCTTCATGGCCGGAGCCCTCCCGCCCCGCAGGGAATTCCGACCGGCGCCGCCGCCGGAGGACCGATGCGCGTTTGCCATGGTCACGCCTTCAACGTCTCGGTGAGGTGGTCGCCGAGGCGCAGCGCCAGCTGCACGATGGTGTAGGTCGGGTTGGCGTAGCCGGTGGTGGCGAAGGCGCTCGAGCCGCCGATGAAGAGGTTCGCGACCCCGTGCACCTTGCAGTCGGCGTCGACCACCCCCTCGCGCGGGTCGGCGCTCATGCGCGTCGCGCACATGTGGTGGTGGCCGCCCACCCGGCTGCCCTGGCCGAGGCCCGGCACGTGCACCGGTTCGGCGGTCAGCCAGTCGAAGATCTGCACCCGGCCGGTGCCCTGCTCGGCGTAATGCGCGCCGAGCTCGGCGATCGCGGTCTCCATGGTGTGATAGTCGAGCTCGGTCAGCCGCCAGTCGAAGGCGATGCGCCGGAGGCCGAAGCGGTCCACCTCGTCGGCGAGCTTCACCCGGCTCTCCGGGTGCAGCCCCTGCTCGGCGTGGATCGCCACCGCGCCCTGCACCGCGTGGCGCTTGCCGTCCTGGGCGAGATACATCCGAAGGCCGCCGCGCTCGCAGTCGAGGTTCTTGCCGAGCACCTTCTCGAGCACGTGCTCGGAGAACGGGGTGACGCAGCCGGCGCTGCGGACGAGCTCGGTCGAGAGCTGCAGCGGATCCTCGATCATCGGGGTGACGAGGAGCGAGAAGCTGAGGGTGCCGTGCTCGGCGAGGAACTGATCGGTGGGAGCGTAGGCCTCCTCCGGGGCGGCGAGGATCTGCGCCTCGGGGATCGGCTGCTCGTAGTAGACCTGGCCCAGACGGAAGTGCGGATGCTCGCAGAAATAGCGGCCGACGAGGTCGTTGTCATTGCCGATGCCGTTCGGCTTCTGGCTCGTGAAGTTCAGGAGCGCGCGCGGGTTCTCGAGCCCGCCGAGCGCGAGCACGTAGGTCCGCGCCGCCACGGTGAATCCCGGGTCGCCGTCCTCGAACGACTT
>JBDHSS010000240.1:0-5041 GCA_039808205.1 Paracoccaceae bacterium
CACCCGGCGCGAAGCCCATGTAGGCCGGCACGTCGAGGGGCGAGGGCAGGTAGTCGATGACGGCGTTCAGCATCGGCTGCACGCCCTTGTTCTTGAACGACGTGCCGCAGATCACGGGCACGAACCTCATCGCGAGCGTGCCCTTGCGGATCAGCGCGCGCAGCGTCGCGATATCGGGCTCGTCGCCCTCAAGGTAGGCCTCCATCGCCGCGTCGTCCATCTCGACGGCGAGCTCGACCATGGTCGCGCGCATCTCGTCGGCCCTGGCCTTCAGCGACTCGCGCACCGGCTGGCGGGTCCACGACGCGCCGAGATCCTCGCCGGTCCAGGTCCACTCCTCCATGGTGACGAGATCGACGAGACCGATGAAGTCGTTCTCCGACCCGATCGGCAGCTGGACCGGGCACGGGGTCGCGCCGGTGCGATCCTTGATCATGCGCACGCAGTTGAAGAAGTCGGCGCCGATCTTGTCCATCTTGTTGACGTAGACGACCCGCGGCACGTGATAGCGGTCGGCCTGCCGCCAGACGGTCTCGGTCTGCGGCTCCACGCCGGCGTTCGCGTCGAGCACGCACACCGCGCCGTCGAGCACGGCGAGGCTGCGCTCCACCTCGATCGTGAAGTCGACGTGGCCGGGGGTGTCGATGATGTTGAAGCGGTGCTTCGGGGTCTGCGGGGTCTTGCCGTCCTCGGTGCGCTCCCAGAAGGTCGTGGTCGCGGCCGAGGTGATGGTGATGCCCCGCTCCTGCTCCTGCTCCATCCAGTCCATCGTCGCGGCCCCGTCGTGGACCTCGCCGAGCTTGTGGCTCTTGCCGGTGTAGAAGAGGATGCGCTCCGTCGTCGTCGTCTTGCCGGCATCGATGTGCGCCATGATGCCGAAGTTGCGATAGAGCTCGAGGGGATATTCGCGGGCCATCGTCGTTGTCCTAAGCCTTCGCCGTCACCAGCGATAATGGCTGAACGCCTTGTTGGCGTCGGCCATCTTGTGGGTGTCTTCGCGCTTCTTCACCGCGGCGCCGCGCATGTTCGCAGCATCGAGCAGCTCGCCGGCGAGGCGCTCCTCCATGGTGTGCTCGTTGCGCGCGCGCGCGGCCTTGATGAGCCAGCGGATCGCCAGCGCCTCGCGGCGCTCGGGGCGCACCTCGACGGGCACCTGGTAGGTCGCGCCGCCGACGCGGCGGGAGCGGACCTCGACCGAGGGCTTCACGTTGTCGAGCGCCTCGTGGAACACCTCGACCGGCGCCTTGCGGAGCTTGGTCTCGACGCGGCCGAGCGCGCCGTAGACGATCGACTCGGCGACCGACTTCTTGCCGTCGTGCATGAGGTTGTTCATGAACTTGGTGACGACCTTGTCGCCGAACTTGGCGTCCGGCAGGATCTCGCGCCGCTCGGCGCTGTGACGACGGGACATCTCTCTACCTCACTTCGGCCGCTTGGCGCCGTACTTCGACCGGCGCTGCTTGCGGTTCTTGACGCCCTGGGTGTCGAGCACGCCGCGCAGGATGTGGTAGCGCACGCCCGGCAGATCCTTCACGCGGCCGCCGCGGATCAGCACGACCGAGTGCTCCTGCAGGTTGTGGCTCTCGCCGGGGATGTAGCTGATGACCTCGAAGCCGTTGGTCAGCCGCACCTTCGCGACCTTCCGCATCGCCGAGTTCGGCTTCTTCGGCGTCGTGGTGTAGACGCGCGTGCAGACGCCGCGCTTCTGCGGGCTGCCCTGCAGGTGCAGCGACTTGCTCCGCGTTACTCTCGGCTGCCGCGGATGGCGGATCAGCTGCTGGATCGTGGGCATTCGAGTCTCAACCCCGTCTTTCCGTTCCCGTCGCGCGGCACCGCGCCCGAGGCGCCATGCCAAAAAATCCGCGGCCGGAACCGCCATCGGTTCCGTCGCGGCGAAATTCCAGAGGACTGGGGCGCTGGCCCGAGTCGTGACCGCCAGTTGCAGGCTGTTCCCGAGAGGAGCGGACCCCCCTCCAGAGCGGGCGGAACCTAGGGGGATCGTCAGGCCTTGTCAACACGCGACCCGCAGGCCCGGCGGAAGTTTTGCGCCGCGGCGGCAGCGGGCCGGGACGAGACAGTATAGATTGCGTGCCGCGCTTGCGTCGACGCGGGCCGGCGGAAGCCGCCGAGGTTGACGCGGGCCGGCGGAGTGCCTAGCTCTTGGGGATGGACGCGCGACTTCGCCCTTCTCCGGCCGGCTGCGGCTTGGCCTTCAACCGGCTCTCGCTGGCGCGCTAGGCGCGCCCGAACCGGCGGCTGTCCCGTCCGAATTTTCCCATTTCATGCGCGAGGCCCCATCAGAGGGCCGCATCACCCCGAGGAGGACCTCATGCCCACCCCCGTTTCCCAGGCTTCCGAGCCGCCCATCGTGCTCGACGCCGCCTGGAGCGATCGTCTCGAGGCGCTGGCCGCGGTCGCCATGCGCCGCGGCCTCGGCCCGGTTGGCGACCGGCTGATGGCCGAGGTCGCCCGCGCCACCGTGCTGCCGTCGGCCGAGATGCCTTCGGACGTCGTCAACATCGGCTCGGAGGTGCGCTTCCGCGACGAGGTCACCGGCCGCGAGCAGACCGTGACGCTGGTGCTGCCGCAGGACGTCGACATCGATCGCGGCCGCATCTCGGTGCTGACCCCGGTCGGCGCCGCGCTCATCGGCCTCAGGACCGGCGCCAGCATCGGCTGGAAGACCCGCGAGGGCGTCGAGCGCCGCCTCACCGTCCTTTCGGTCACGCCGACGGCCTGACGGCGCGCGCCTGCTGGCGCGGCTTGACAAGGGGCCGGGCGCGGGAATAGGGGGCAACCTCCCTCTGACCCGGGCGCATCGTAGGCGCCGAACCAAGGAGCGACCGTGATGAGCGACCTCGAACCCCAGGTGCGGGAGGTGGCGGTCACGCTCCCCGACGGCGCGGTGCGGCGGGTGCCAAAGGGTGCGACCGCCGCCGACGTGGCGGCGGGCATCTCGAAGTCGCTCGGCAAGGCCGCCCTGGCGGCGGTGATCGACGGCCGCCTCTCCGACCTCTCCGTGCCGCTCGAGAGCGACGCGTCGCTGGCGATCGTCACCGCCAAGGACGACGCCGCGCTCGAGCTCATCCGGCACGACTGCGCGCACATCATGGCGCGCGCGGTGCAGGAGCTGTGGCCGGACGTGAAGGTGACGATCGGGCCCGTCGTCGAGAACGGCTGGTATTACGACTTCGACCGCGCCGAGGCGTTCACCCCCGAGGATCTCGGCGCGATCGAGGCGCGTATGCGCGAGATCATTGCGCGGCGCGACCCGGTGCGCTGGGAGGTCTGGGAGCGCGACCGCGCCGTCCGGCACTACGAGGCGTCGGGCGAGCCCTATAAGGTCGAGCTCGTCGAGGCGATCCCGGGCGCGGACCCGATCCGGATGTACTGGCACGGGCACTGGCAGGATCTCTGCCGCGGCCCGCATCTCGCCAACACCGGGCAGGTGCCGGCGGACGCCTTCAAGCTCATGTCGATCGCCGGCGCCTACTGGCGCGGCGACTCGTCGCGGCCGATGCTGCAGCGGATCTATGGCGTCGGGTTCCGGAGCAAGGCCGACCTCGACGCCTACCTGCACCAGCTCGAGGAGGCGGCCAAGCGCGACCACCGCAAGCTCGCGCGCGAGATGGACCTCTTCCACCTGCAGCCGGAGGCGCAGGGCTCGGTCTTCTGGCACCCGAACGGCTTCCGGCTGTGGCGCGTGCTCGAGGCCTACATCCGCCGCCAGCTCGACGCCGACGGCTACGTCGAGGTGAAGACGCCGCAGCTTCTCGACTCCAAGCTCTGGCGGCAGTCGGGGCACTGGGGCAAGTTCCGCGAGAACATGTTCGTGGTGCCCGACGAGATCCCGGAGGTGACCGACGAGGAAGCCGATCCGGTGCTGTCGGGCGAGGCGCAGCTGATGGCGCTGAAGCCGATGAACTGCCCCGGCCACGTGCAGATCTTCCGGCAGGGCACCAAGAGCTACCGCGACCTGCCGCTCCGGATGGCCGAGTTCGGCTGCTGCCACCGCAACGAGGCGCACGGCGCGCTGCACGGTCTCATGCGCGTTCGGCAGATGACGCAGGACGACGCGCACATCTTCTGTCGCGAGGACCAGATCAGGGACGAGACCAGCCGGTTCCTGGCGCTCTTCGCGCGGGTCTACGGCCACATGGGGATGACCGACATCTCCTACAAGCTCGCGACGCGGCCGGACGTGCGCGCCGGCGACGACGCGACCTGGGACCGGGCGGAGGATGCGCTCGCCGACGCGCTGCGCGCGGCGGGGCTCGAGTTCGAGCTGGCGATCGGGGAGGGGGCGTTCTACGGGCCGAAGCTCGAGTTCCACCTGACCGATGCGATCGGGCGGACCTGGCAGGCTGGGACGTTCCAGCTCGACTACGTGCTGCCCGAGCGGCTCGACGCCTCCTATGTCGGCGAGGACGGCGGCCGGCACCGGCCGGTGATGCTGCACCGGGCGGTCTTCGGCACCTTCGAGCGGTTCATCGGGCTCCTGATCGAGCACTACGCCGGCCGCTTCCCGCTCTGGCTCGCGCCGCGACAAGTGGTGGTGGCGCCCATCGTCTCCGAGGCCGACGCCTATGCCGAGGAGGTGGTGGCGGCGCTCGCGGCCGCGGGGCTCCGGGTCGAGGCCGACCTGCGGAACGAGAAGATCAACTACAAGGTCCGCGAGCATTCGCTCGCCAAGGTGCCGGTGATCCTCGCCGTCGGCGGCCGCGAGGTGGAGGAGCGCACGGTCTCGATCCGCCGCCTCGGCGAGCAGGGGAGCCGCGTCGCCAAGCTCGACGAGATCGTGGCCGAACTGCGGCTCGAGGCGACGCCGCCGGACCTGAAGTAAAGGGGCTGCTCGGGCTCACCAGTGAACAGGGCCCACGGGCCTGTCCGCCGGATCCACCGACGCGCCTCGATGCCTGGGCCGGGACGCCGTGAGTCGTCAAGGACGCCTGCGGCGCCGGCTGACGCCGGTAAATCCTTGACGACTCACGGCGGCCCGACCCGTTCCGGCATCGGCGCGACGGCGGCTCCGGCGAACAGG
>JBDHSS010000241.1:0-5016 GCA_039808205.1 Paracoccaceae bacterium
CGTCAGGGCCCTCGGGCGCGACCGCCGCCAGCTTCGCCGCCGCCGTGGCCAGCCGCTCGCCGCCGAGGTCGGCGATCGCCACCCGCATTCCCGCGGCGACGAACCGCTCGGCGGCGGCGAGGCCGATGCCCGAGGCGCCGCCGGTGACGACGGCGACGTTGCCGCGGGCGAGCACGGGATGGGGCATGGCGAAATCTCCTTCAGCGATGGCTCGGCGCCTCACATAGCGCTGCCTGAGCCCGGCGTCAGCCCATCAGAAATCCGTCGGCGCGCCGCCCTCGCGCTTGCGCCGCGCGACGAAGGCGTCGAGCTCCTCGCGGATGCCGTCCTCCATCGGCGGCGGCTCGAACTCCTCGAGGATCGCCTTCCAGATCCGGTTCGCCCGCACCTCGGTCGTCAGCGCACCGGCCTCGACCCAGGCCTCGTGGTTGCGCCAGTCGCTGAGGAACGGCGCATAGAACGCATCGGTATAGCGCGCCTGCGTGTGCGCGGCGCCGAAGAAGTGCCCGTGCGACCCGACCTCGGCGATCGCCGCCACCGCCAGCGCCTCCTCCGAGGTGTCGACGAGCACCGGCTCGAAGTAGCGCTCGAGCTGCTGCAGCACCTCGCAGTCGATCACGAACTTCTCGTAGGACGCGACCAGCCCGCCCTCGAGCCAACCGGCCGCGTGATAGACGAGGTTCACCCCCGCCTGCACCGCCGACCAGAGCGAGTTCATGCTCTCCCACATCGCCTGCGCGTCCGGCGCGTTGGCGGCGCAGGCGTTCGACGCCCGGAGCGGCAGTCCGTAGAACCGCGCCAGCTGCCCGGTCATCTGGGTCGCGCGCACGTACTCGGGCGTGCCGAACGCCGGCGCGCCCGACTTCATGTCGACGTTCGAGGTGAAGGTGCCGAGCATGCAGGCGAGCCCTGGCCGGATCACCTGCAGGAGCGCAATCGCCGCCAGCGCCTCGGCGATCGACAAGACCACCGCCCCCGCCATCGTCACCGGCGCCATCGCGCCGGCCAGCGTGAACGGCGTGACGATCACCGGCTGGCCGCGCCGCGCGAAGCGCATCGCGCCGTCGAGCATCGGCCAGTCGTGCTTGAGCGGCGAGGACGAGTTGATGTTGGTGAAGAGCCGCGGCCGCGCCTCGAACGCCTCGCGCGAAAGCCCGCTGGCGATCCGCGTCATCTCGATCACGTCCTCGACCCGCTCCGGCCCGAGGCTGTAGGCGTGCACCACCTTGTCGGTCAGCGTCAGCTTCGCGTGCAGGCAGTCGAGGTGCCGGAACCGCGCGTGGATGTCGACGGGCTCCACCGGATAGCCGCCGGCGACGTGGATGCAGTTGAAGTACTGCGTGAGCTTCATGAAATCCTGGAACGCCGCGAAGTCGCCCGGCCGACGGCCACGGTCGAGATCCGTCGCGTTCGGCGGCGAGGACACGTTGACAAAGGCCATGTGCCGGCCGCCGAGCGTCACCCGCCGCTCGGGATTGCGCGGCGTGATGTCGAAGACCGCCGGCGCCTTGCGCACCTGCTCCAGCACGAAGCCGCGGTCCATCCGTACCGTCGCCTCGTCGACCCGGGCGCCGGCGGCGGCGAGGATCGCGCGCGCCTCCGGGTGCAGGAAGTCCACGCCCGTCTCCTCGAGCACCCGCATCGCCGCATCGTGGATCGCCTCGACCCCCTCGGGCGGCAGCGGCTCGGTCGGCCGGTCGCTGTTGAGCGGGATGCGCCACGGCAGCTGCCGGATCGCCGCCGCCCGACCGGCCGCTGCGTGGCCCGCGTGCCCGCCGCCGCGGCTCCTGCGTCGCTCGCTCATCCCCAACTCCCCACCGCCATCCCGCAGCCTCAGGGCAGCCCGAGCCACTCCGGCAGCGCCGCGATGTCATCGAGCACCACGTCGGCGTGCGGGGCGAGCTCGTCGCGTCCGGCGATGCCGGTCAGCACCGCCACCGCGCACATGCCCGCGGCGCGCCCGCTCTCGAGGTCGTGCACGCTGTCGCCGATCATCGCGCAGGCCGAGGCCGGGATGCCCGTCGCCAGGCTGAAGGCGGCCAGCATCCCCGGCGTCGGCTTCGGCCCGTGACCGCTGTCGTACCCGGCGACGAAGGCGAAGCGGTCGAGGATGCCGGCGCGCTCGAGATGCGCCCGCGCCGGCGCCTCGCTGTCGTTGGTGGCCACCCCCAGCGTCATGCCGCCGGCGCGCAGTCGGTCGAGGAGCGGCATGAGCGGCGTCACCTCGATCTGGTGCGTCGCTGCGGTCGTCGTCAGGATCATCCGCCGCAGCGGCGCCTCGTCGAGCTCGGGCACCGTCTCGCGGATCGCCGCCACCACCACCTCCATGGTGCCGGCGATCGCCGGGCTCTCCGGCTGGAAGCGCCGCGCGCCGAGGTCGAAGCCGAGCCGCCGCGCCAGCGCCAGGCTCCGCTCCGCGCTCGGCCCGCAGAGATCGCGGATAAGCCCGTCGCACCACACCGACCAGGTGGCGTGGAAGTCGAAGAGCGTGCCGTCCTTGTCGAAGACGAGCCCCCGCATCCCCGCCGGCGCGCGGCCGGGCGCCGGCGGCGCGGCGGAGGCTGCCGCAGCCGTCACGCGGTCTGCGCTTCCGGCGCCGTCTTCAGGCGCCGCACCAGGAGCTTGTTGAGCGCGTTCACGTAGGCTCGCGTCGAGGCGACGATGGTGTCGGTGTCGGCCGACTGCCCGGTGACGATCTTGCCGCCCTCCTCGAGCCGCACCGAGACCGTCGCCTGCGCGTCCATCCCCTCGGTGACCGCGTGCACCTGATAGAGCATCAGCCGCGCGGTGTTGGGCACCAGGCTCTGCACCGCCTTGAACGCGGCATCGACCGGCCCGTCGCCGGTCGCGCTCGTCGCATGCTCCGCGCCGTCGATCACGAGGACGAGATCGGCGGTCTGCGGCCCGTCGGTGCCGCAGACCACCTTGAGCCGCCGCACCTGGATCCGGTCGTTCGCCGCATGGGTCTCGGTGTCCTGCATCAGCGCGACGAGGTCGTCGTCGTAGACCTCCTTCTTGCGGTCGGCGAGCTCCTTGAACCGCACGAAGACGTCGTTGAGCTGGTTGTCGCCCACCGCATAGCCGAGCTCGGAGAGCTTCGAGCGCAGCGCCGCCCGGCCCGAGTGCTTGCCCATGACCAGTGACGTCGCGTTGAGGCCGACGTCCTCGGGGCGCATGATCTCGAAGGTCTGGGCGTTCTTCAGCATGCCGTCCTGATGGATGCCGCTCTCGTGGGCGAAGGCGTTCTTGCCGACGATCGCCTTGTTGAACTGCACCGGAAAGCCCGAGACCGTGGCGACGAGGCGGCTCGCCTGCATGATCTTGGTCGTGTCGATGCCGGTCCGATACGGCAGGATGTCGTTGCGGACCCGCATCGCCATCACCACCTCCTCGAGCGCGGTGTTGCCCGCCCGCTCGCCGAGGCCGTTGATCGTGCACTCGATCTGCCGCGCCCCCGCCTCGACGGCGGCGAGCGCGTTCGCCGTCGCCATGCCGAGGTCGTTGTGGCAGTGGGTGGCGAAGACGATCGAATCCGCCCCCGGCACCCGCTCGATCAGCATCCGGATGAGATCGGCGCTCTCGCGCGGGGCGGTGTAGCCCACGGTGTCGGGGATGTTGATCGTCGTGGCACCCGCCTTGATCGCGATCTCCACCACCCGGCACAGATAATCATGCTCGGTGCGGGTCGCGTCCATCGGCGACCACTGCACGTTGTCGCAGAGGTTGCGCGCGTGCGTCACCGTCTCGTGGATGAGCCCGGCCATCTGGTCCATGTCGAGGTTCGGGATCGCCCGGTGCAGCGGCGAGGTGCCGATGAAGGTGTGGATCCGCGGCCGTCGCGCGTGCCTGACCGCCTCCCAGCAGCGGTCGATGTCCTTGAAGCTGGCGCGGGCGAGGCCGCAGATCACCGCCTCGCGCGCCAGCTGCGCGATCCGGCTCACCGCTTCAAAGTCGCCTTCCGAGGCGATCGGGAACCCCGCCTCGATGATGTCGACGCCCATCTCGTCGAGCAGCGTCGCGATCTGCAGCTTCTCCTCGAGCGTCATCGTGGCGCCGGGCGACTGCTCGCCGTCGCGGAGCGTGGTGTCGAAGATCAGCACGCGGTCCTGGGCGCGGTCGCCTGCGGGGCGCTGCTCGTCACGGCGCGTCGTCGTCGGTTCGGTCATGGATCAACCCTCGGGTCTGGAGCTTCTTGCGGCGCGTCGGGCTGCCTCTGAGCGCGCGCGCCGTGACCGGGCACGCTCAGAGGCGGCTAAGAAGCAGCAGTCCGGCCGGCTCCGCCGCCGCCGTCCCGATCCCCAAGCTCTGCGCCATACCGCTCATGGCGCAGAGTATAGCCGCGCAGCTGCCGAGATAAAGCCCCGATCGGCGATCGCACCGAGCTCGCCCGGCAAGCGGAAATCCTTCAACCGCAGATAGCGCGCGGTGAAGAACGACGGGCGCACCCCGTTGCGCGAGATCCCGACGCAGGCGATCGTCCGGGTGCGCCCGAGCACCCCGCGCGCAGCGCGTCCGAATGGCGCCTCACCGGCGCGCCCAACGAAAAAAGCGCCCGAACCGGGTTCGGGCGCTCAGTTGGAACGAGGGACAGTGAGATGAAGCAGGGCGGTTCCACGCGAGCTGCTTCGAGCCACATATGGGGTCGCACCACTCGCAGGAAAAGCCGGGTCCTGAAAATGTGATCGCGCTCACCCGCGTGCCGCCGCCGCATAGAGCGCGACGGCCGCCGCGTTCGAGACGTTGAGCGAGCCGAACCCGCCCGCTGCCGGGATCCGCGCCAGCCGGTCGCAGAGCCTGCCGGTCAGCTCGCGCATCCCCGGCCCCTCCGCGCCCAGCACCAGCCCGAGCGGCCGGCCCGCGTGCTCGGCCACCGCCGCCGCGATCGTCGCCTCCGCGCCGCCGTCGAGCCCGACCATGCCGTAGCCCATGTCGCGCAGCGTCGCCATCGCCGCCGCGAGGTTCGGCACCCGCAGGTACGGCTGCCGCTCCAGCGCCCCAGACGCGGCCTTGGCAAGC
>JBDHSS010000242.1:0-5015 GCA_039808205.1 Paracoccaceae bacterium
GGCGTCAGCTCCGACGGTTTGAAGATCATCGCATTGCCGCAGGCGAGCGCCGGCGCCGCCTTCCAGCAGGCGATCTGCGAGGGGTAGTTCCAGGCGCCGATGCCGAGGCAGATGCCGATCGGCTCGCGCCGGGTCAGGACGAGGTCGCCGCCGAGGTCGATGGCCTCGCCGGCGATCCCGGCCGCGAGGCCGCCGAACCACTCGAGCGCGTCGGCGCCCGAGGCCCAGTCGGCGACCAGGGTCTCCGAGATCGGCTTGCCGGTGTCGAGCGTCTCGAGCTCGGAGAGCGCGCGGTTGCGCGCGCGGATGAGATCCGCGGCCCGGCGCAGCACCCGCCCCCGCGCCGCGGGCGGCGTCGCGCTCCAGGCCGCGAGGCCCTCGCGCGCGGCGGCGACCGCGTCGGCGATGATTGCGGGGGTCGCCTCGTGCAGCGTGGCGATGGTCTCGCCGGTCGCGGGGTAGCGGACCTCGAGCGGCTTGCCGGCCATATCGTCGTGCGGGGCGCCGGCGATCCAGTGCGAGGCGGCGGGTTGGGCGCGCATCAGTGCCTCCGAAGCTCGAGGTCGAGGTAGGTCTCGATCGCGCCGATCGCTGCGGGGCTGGCGAGACGGCCGCGCAGCGCCTCGCGGAGATAGACCCCGTCGATGAAGGCGCCGAGGTTGTCGGCGATCCGCGTCGCCTCGCCGGCCGGCACCAGCGGCTTCAGCGCGTGCACGAGGTTGCTGTGCAGCCGGCGGTGGTAGAGGCGCAGCAGCCGCCCGGCGCGCTCCGAGCTTTGTGCCAGCGCATAGAAGGTGAGCCAGGCGCTGACCGTCGCGCGGTGGAACTGCTCCGGCCCGAAGCTGCCGCGGAGGATCGCGTCGATGCGCGCGCGCGGCGTGGCGGCGCGGCGCAGGCCTTCGATCACCACGGCGCGGAACTCGGCGAGCAGGTGCCGCATGGTGGCATGGATGAGCCCGTCCTTGTCGCCGAAGTAGTGATGGGCGAGCGCGGGCGACACGCCGGCACGGCCGGCGATCTGCGCGACGGTCACGTCGAGCGAGCCGCGCTCGGAGATCTCGCGCAGCGCGGCGGCGATCAGCGCCCGGCGCCGCATCTCGGCCGTGCCAGCCTTCAGCATCTCTCGACCTCGCCGCATCGTTGATTGACTAATCAATCAATATGGGTTTTGCTTGCAAGCGTCAACGCATTCAAGTGTCGTTGGCGGATGCAGGGACCGCGGAGTCCCGCTCGACAACACGGAGGATCCCGATGACTCGCCTGCTGACTGCGGCCGCGCTCGCGGTGCTTCTTGCCGGATCGGCGCTCGCGGCCGAGCCCGAGAAGTGCGGCAAGGTGCACTTCTCCGACGTCGGCTGGACCGACATCACCGCGACCACCGCGACGGCGACGGTGGTGCTGAAGGCGCTCGGCTATCAGACCGACACCAGCATCCTGTCGGTGCCGGTGACCTATGCGGGGCTGTCGAAGGGCGACATCGACGTCTTCCTCGGCAACTGGATGCCGACGATGGAGGGCGACCTGGCGCCGCACCGCGACGACGGAACGGTGATCGTGCTGCGCCCCAACCTCGAGGGCGCGAAGTACACGCTGGCGGTCAACCAGAGCCTCGCCGACGCGGGCCTGAAGGATTTCGCCGACATCGCCAAGTTCGGCGACCAGCTCGGCTGGAAGATCTACGGCATCGAGCCGGGCAACGACGGCAACCGGCTGATCCTCGACATGATCGCCAAGGACGCCTTCGGCCTCGGCAAGTTCGAGCTCAAGGAAAGCTCCGAGCAGGCGATGCTGGCCGAGGCCAAGCGCGCGGAGAAATCGGGCAAGGGCATCGTGTTCCTCGGCTGGGAGCCGCACCCGATGAACCAGAACATCAAGATGGCCTACCTGACCGGCGGCGACGACTACTTCGGCCCCAACTTCGGCGGCGCAACCGTCTACACCAACACCCGCAAGGGCTACGTCGACGAGTGCCCGAACGTCGGCCAGTTCCTGAAGAACCTCGAGTTCACCTTGCCGCTCGAGAACGCGATCATGGGCAAGATCCTCGACGACGGCGAGGCGCCCGAGCAGGCGGCGACCGAGTGGCTGAAGGCCAACCCGGACGTGCTGAACGGCTGGCTGGCCGGCGTCACCACCCGCGACGGCAAGGATGGCCTCGCCGCCGTGCGCGCCTCACTCGGCGTCTGATGCGCCCCCCGCCTGCCCGCTCGCCGGCAGGCGCGGACCAGGACGCGCCCGGCCGGGCCGCGCTTCGATCGCCCGGATGCCGGGCGCGGGCGTTCCAGTGTCGGGATTGGACTAGCCTCCGGGCAGATCTGCGCGGATACGTCGGCGCCGGCCGGTCGCTGCCGCCACGCGCGTGGTGCTCGGCACGACCGTCGGCCGGCGCGCCGCAGTCATTCGACGGCCATCTGGGGGACTGACACATGGAGTGGATCACCGGCACGAAGATCCCCGTCGGCCGCTGGGCCGGTCTGGGCGTCGACTGGCTGACCGACAATGGCGCCTGGTTCTTCGACGGGCTCGCGAACATTGTCAACGCGCTGATCGACGCGATCCTCTGGGCGTTGCAGTCGCCGCCGCCGCTCGTCGTCGTCGCGGTCTTCGCCGCGGTCGCGTGGTTCCTGCAACGGTCCTGGTCAGTGGTGGCGCTCGTCATCATCGGCTTTCTCTACATTCTCAACCAGGGCTACTGGGAGGAGACGACCGAGACGCTGACGCTGGTGCTCTCGGCGGTGATCGTCTGCATGGGACTCGGGGTGCCGATCGGCATCGCTGCGGCGCATCGGCCGCGGCTCTACGCCGCGCTCCGTCCCGTCCTCGACCTGATGCAGACATTGCCGACCTTCGTCTACCTGATCCCGGCCATCGTCTTCTTCGGCATCGGCATGGTGCCGGGGCTGATTGCGACGGCGATCTTCGTGATCCCGGCGCCGATCCGGCTCACCCACCTCGGCATCACCACGACGCCGAACGAGCTGAAGGAGGCCGGGCTCGCCTTCGGCGCCACGCCGGGGCAGCTCCTGCGCAAGGTCGAGCTGCCGTGGGCGATGCCGCAGATCATGGTCGGCCTCACCCAGACCATCATGCTCAGCCTGTCGATGGTGGTGATCGCGGCGCTGGTCGGCGCCGACGGCCTCGGCGTGCCGGTGGTGCGGGCGCTCAACACCGTCAACACCGCGCTCGGCTTCGAGGCCGGGCTCGTCATCGTCGTGGTCGCGATCCTGCTCGACCGCGTGTTCCGCAGGGAGGGCTGAGGCATGGCCGACTCGATGATCGAGTTTGACCAGGTGTCGATCGTCTTCGGCTCCGAACCGAAGCGGGCGCTGCCGATGATGGACGACGGCAAGACCCGGTCGGAGGTGCAGCGCGCCACCGGCCAGGTGCTCGGGGTGCACGACTGCACGCTCACTGTCAGGAAGGGCGAGATCTCGGTGCTGATGGGCCTCTCGGGCTCCGGCAAGTCGACGTTGCTTCGGGCGATCAACGGCCTCAACCCGGTGGTGCGCGGCAAGGTGCTGGTGCGCTCGGTCGGCGGCGACATGGTCGACGTGGTCAGCTGCAACGCCCAGAGCCTGCGCTCGCTCCGCCGCGGCGCCGTGTCCATGGTGTTCCAGCAGTTCGCGCTGCTGCCATGGCGCAGCGTGGTCGAGAACGTCGCGCTCGGGCTCGAGCTTGCCGGCATGGGCCGCGAGGAGCGGCTCGCCAAGGCGCGCTCGGTGCTCGCCACGGTGAACCTGCAGGATTGGGGCGACAAGAAGGTCTCCGAGCTCTCCGGCGGCATGCAGCAGCGCGTGGGCCTTGCCCGCGCCTTCGCCACCGACGCCGAGATCCTGCTCATGGACGAGCCATTCTCGGCGCTGGATCCGCTGATCCGCAACCGGCTGCAGGACGAGTTGCTGCAGCTGCAGGAGAAGATGCACTGCACGATCGTCTTCGTCTCCCACGACCTCGAGGAGGCGGTGAAGCTCGGCAACACCATCACCATCATGGAGGGCGGGCGCATCGTGCAGAGCGGCCGGCCCGACGAGATCGTGCTGAAGCCGGCGAACGGCTACGTCGCGGATTTCGTCGCCCACCTCAACCCTCTCAGCGTGCTGACCGCGGCCGACGCGATGACGCCGGACGCCGGGCCCGGCGATCCCTCGCGGACGATCGCCCCCGACGCCTCGCTCCGCGATGCGCTGCCGCTCTTCGCCAGCTCCGACGCGCCGGTCTGGGTCGGCCGCGACGGCGTCACCACCGGCCGGATCAGCCCGCAGGCGGTCTGCGCGATGCTGGCGCGGAGCGCCGCCGTGGCGGCGTGAGGCGACCGCATCCGCAGTGAGGTCCGCCAGAATCAGAAGCCCCGCCGATCGTCCGATCGGCGGGGCTTCCTAATTTGTCGCGGGCGGCCGGTCAGGCGCCCCGGATCACCAGTCCTCGCGGGCGACGAAGCGGGTCTTGATCGGCAGCTTCATCGCCGCGAGGCGCAGCGCCTCCTTGGCGATGTCCTCGCCGACGCCGTCGATCTCGAACATGATCCGGCCGGGCTTCACCTTGGCCGCCCAGAACTCGACGCCGCCCTTGCCCTTGCCCATGCGGACCTCGGTCGGCTTCTTCGACACCGGCACGTCGGGGAAGATGCGGATCCAGACCCGCCCCTGCCGCTTCATGTGGCGGGTGAGCGCGCGGCGGGCCGCCTCGATCTGCCGCGCCGTCACCCGGTCGGGCTCGGTGGCCTTGAGGCCGAAGTGGCCGAAGTTCAGCTCCGAGCCGCCCTTGGCCTCGCCGTGGATGCGGCCCTTGAACTGCTTGCGGAACTTGGTTCGCTTCGGTTGCAGCATGTCTCTCTACTCCCCGGCGTCAGCGCGCGCGCTCGCGGTCACGATCACCGCGCTCGCGCGACGGACGGACGCCGCCTTCCTGAAGCTCCGACTGGCGCCGGTCGCGGGCCTGGGGATCGTGCTCCATGATCTCGCCCTTGAAGATCCAGACCTTGATCCCGATGATGCCGTAGGCGGTCTTCGCCTCGG
>JBDHSS010000243.1:0-5010 GCA_039808205.1 Paracoccaceae bacterium
CGCCGCGGCGCTGGGCGGCCACGGCGACGTTGTCGAAGACCGAGAGCCGCGGGTAGATCGAGGTGATCTGGAAGGTGTAGGCGATGCCGGCGCGCACCCGGCGGTGCGCCGGCAGGCGGGTCACGTCGCGGCCGTCGAAGCGGATCGAGCCCGCGTCAGCGGCGATGCGGCCGGAGAGGAGGCCGACGAGCGTGGTCTTGCCGGCGCCGTTCGGCCCGATCAGCGCATGCACGCCGCATGCGGCGAGGTCGAGGTCGACGCCGTCGACGGCCTTGAGCCCACCGAAGTGCTTTGCGAGGCCGCGCGCCAGAAGGAGCGTCACGGCAGCCACCGCAGTCCGCGGGCGCGCAGCACGCCGAGGATGCCGCTTGGCGCGAAGAGGACGAGACCGACGAGCGCGACCCCGACGACGAGCAGCGTGGCGTCGGTGATCGCGCCGGCGAGGTCGACGAGATAGAAGACGACCGCGGTGCCGACGAGCGGCCCGAGCGTGGTGCCGGCGCCGCCGACCAGCACCCAGAGCAGCGGCAGGATCGAATACTGCGTCGCCGCGAAGCTGGCGCCGACGTAGCCGAAGAGAAGCGCATAGGTGCCGCCCGCCGCACCCGCGCAGACGCCGGAGAGGACCAGCGCCAGCAGGCGGGCGCGGAACGGATCGTAGCCGAGCATCCGGGTGCGCTCGGCGTTCTCGCGCACCGCGACGAGCACTCGGCCGTGGCGCGAGCGGACCAGGGCGAGGCTCGCGAGGAGCACGACGGCGAAAAGCCCGAAGGCGGCTGCGTAGCGGGCGGCGTCGGTCGAGAGGTCGAGGCCGGCGAGGACGCGCGCCTCGCGCGGCAGCGGAAAGCCCTCGTCGCCGCGGGTGACGGCGCCGAAGTAGAGGATCGCGAGGTAGCCCGCTTGCGCGAACATCAGCGTGACGATCATGAAGGCGGCGCCGGTGGTGCGGAGCGCGAGAAGCCCGACGAGACCGGCGAGCGCGCCGCCGGCGAGCGGAGCGGCCGCAAGCGCGAGCCCGGCGGGGACGCCGCCCTGGGTAACGAGGAGGCCGGTCGCGTAGAGCCCGGCCGCGAAGAAGAGCGCGTGGCCGAGCGACAGGAGGCCGGTGTAGCCGTAGGCGAGGTTGTAGCCGATGGCGAAGACCGCGAGCACCATGATCCGCGCGGCGTTGGTCACGTGATAGGCCGGCAGCAGCCACCAGAGTCCGGCCAGAAGGCCGAGGACGGCGAGATGCAACGCCCAGACCTTCACGCCGGGCGCCGTCCGAACAGGCCCTGCGGGCGGAAGACGAGAACGAGCGCGACGAGAAGCGTCGCGAGGATCTTGCCGAGCGTCGGCGCGAAGAAGACGCCGACGATGCCGTCGGCGACGCCGACGAGAAGCGCGGCGAGCACCGTGCCGCGCAAGCTGCCGAGCCCGCCGATGATGACGACGATGAAGGAGAGGAGGAGCGGATCGCCGCCCATCAGGTAGTGCGCCTGGGAAATCGGCACCACGAGGACGGCGGCGAGTGCCGCGAGCCCGGCGCCGAGCCCGAAGACCAGCGCATAGACGCGGTCGACGTCGATGCCGAAGGCGGTCGCCGTCTCGCGGTCCCACTGGGTCGCGCGCATGACGAGGCCGATGCGGGTGCGCGCGAGCAGGAGCCATACCGCCGCGAGGACGAGGCCAGCGGCGGCGATCACCGCGAGCTTGTAGCCCGAGTAGCCGAACCACGGGAACTGCACGCTGAAGCTGAACGGCGGCGCCACCGAGCGCGCCTCGGGGCCGTAGAGGTCGAGCACCCCTTGCTGCAGGATGTAGCCGATCCCGATCGTCCCGACGATCACCGGCTCGGGCGCGTAGTCGAGCCGGCGGAGCAGCAGCCGGTCGACGGCGACGGCGAGGAGCGCGGCGGCAAGCGGGCTGACCGCGAGCGCCGCGACGAAGCCTGCCGCCGGCGCGTCGGGGAACGCCTGCGCCACGAACCAGGCGAGGACGGCGCCGAGCATGAAGAACTCGCCGTGCGCGACGTTGACGACGCGCATCACCCCGAAGACCAGGCTGAGACCGACCGCGGTCAGCGCCAGCACCGCGGCGGCGACGAGGCCCTCGAGCGTGGCGAGCAGCAGGTAGGGGCCGAGGTCCAAGGCGTCAGAACGGCAGCTTGGTGTAGTCGACCTCGTCGGGGTAGAGGCCGTCCTCGATCGTCGTGGTGTGCACGACGTCGAGGCGGTCGCCCTTCACTTGCGAGATGTGCTGGATGCCGAAGACCTGGTGCGTGCGGCCGTTGAAGCGCTTCGGCCCTTGCGGGTGCTCGTTCCCCGCCGGCATGTCGGTCATCGCCTCGACCGCCTCGACGAAGGCCTGGCGGTCGGCGGTGGAGCGATAGCCGCAGGCCTCCATGCCGGCCTTGATGACGAAGAGCGTCTCCCAGCACGAGAACATGTGCGAGTAGGTGGCGACGTCCCTGGGGTCGCCGATCGCCGCGCCGTCGTCGTCGACGCCGACCGCGGCGCGGTAGACCTTCTCGTAGTCCGGCGCGTCGGGCTGCAGGTAGCGCGGCTGGCCTTCCCAGAAATAGCTTCCGTCGAGGAACCCGAGGCCGGGGCTGGTGAGCGGCACCGCCTCGAGCGAGTCGATGAAGCCGAAGATCGCCGGGTGGCTGGCCGAGCCGTAGAACTCGCCGAGCTCCTTGACGAAGGTGAGGACGGCGGGCCCGACCATCACGTGATAGATGACCTCGGTCGCGCGCGGGATCCGCGGCAGGTAGCGGGTGAACGAGGTCTCGGTCGGCGGGATCGCGAGCTTCTCGACGATCTCGCCGCCCTGCGCCTCCATCGCGGCGGTGAAGAAGTCGCGGTGGTCGTAGCCGAACGCATAGTCGGGATAGATGAGCGTGACCTTCTTGCCGAGGTTCGCGGCCACGAACGGCGCCATCGACTGCACCTGGCTTTTCACGTCGGTGATGCCCGGCTGCAGCGTCCAGCGGTTGGTGGCGCCGGAAGCCACGTGGTGGCCCTCGGAGCAGACGAGATAGGGCACGCGGAGCTCGGCGGCGCGCGGTGCGGTGCCGACGACGACGTGGCTGAAGAGCGCGCCGAAGACGAGCTCGCACTTCTCCTGCACCGCCAGCTTCTCGAGCACCTCGGCGCCGCGCTTCGGGTCGGTGCCGTCGTCCTCGAAGATCACCTCTACCGGGCGGCCGGCGATACCGCCCGCATCGTTCAGCACCTTGAGCGCGGCCTCGGTCGTCTTCTGGTACCAGTGGCCGTAAGCGGCACCGATGCCGGTGCGGTGCAGCTGGAAGCCGAGGCGGATCGGCTCGGAGGTCTGCGCCTGCACGAAGCGGGGCAGCCCGACCGCCGCCGCCAGCGTCCCGCCGGCAGCCAGTGCCTTGAGCACGCCCCTGCGCCCGAGCCGGTCCCGAGTCGTCGCCATCGATGCCCCTCCGCTGTGGCGGCGCCGGCTCTTTCCCCCGGCGGCGCCCCTCGGGCTCGGACCATGGGCGGGGGCAGTTGAAAAGTCCACGGGCGATTTTGCAGTGGCCGCGCGCGTTGCCAGGCGCCGCAACTCGCTGCTAGGCTGGCGAACCGGCAACGTCCGGCGCGCGTGGTCGCGCGCGCCTGCGACCATCCAGGCGATCGGCAAG
The DNA here is from genome assembly GCA_039808205.1 of Paracoccaceae bacterium. GTDB lineage: Bacteria > Pseudomonadota > Alphaproteobacteria > Rhodobacterales > Rhodobacteraceae > Amaricoccus. The sequence goes on from JBDHSS010000243.1 coordinate 3,632, forward strand.
GGACAAGGGGGCGGGGAGAGCCGCGCGCCGCCGCGTGGCCGACGGGGGGAGGGGAAGATGCGACAGGAATTCGGCAAGGCGATGCGGCTGGCGGTGCTGGCCGGGCTGGCGGCGGCGGCGCTCGCCTGTCCGGCGCCCGGCCGCGCGGATCCGCTGCTCGACGAGGCGGTGCAGTTCACCGGGACCATCGCCTTCCTCGGCGCCGGCGCGCCGGGCTTCGTCATCGGTGCGGTGCGCGGCGCGGACAGCGCGTTCGCGGGCTTCGGCGAGATCGCCGACGGAACCGGCACGGCGCCGACCGCGGACACGCTCTTCCGCATCGGCTCGATCAGCAAGGTCTTCTGCGGCGCGACGCTGGCGAGCCTGGTCGCGGACGGCACCATCGGCCTCAATGACCGCGTCGCCGATCGCATCGGCTGGGAGGTGGCGATTCCCGAGAAGGATGGGCGCCCGATCCGGGTCGTCGACCTCGCGACCCATGCCTCGGGGCTCCGGCGCGAGGCCGCCTCGAGCCAGGGGCCGGCCGGCGATCCGTTCAGCACCAACACGCGCGCGGCGGAGCAGGCGGGCCTCGCCGATCCGCTGCTCTTCGCGCCGGGGACGGGCGTGCTCTATTCCAACTATGCCTTCGACCTGCTCGGCGCGACGCTGGCGGCCACCGCCGGCAAGCCCTATGCGACGCTGCTCGGCGAGCGCGTGCTGGCGCCGGCGGGGATGCAGGACACGCGGTTCGGGCTGGCGGCCGGCGACGAGGCGCGGCTGATGCGCGGCCATTTCTTCGACGGCTCGGAGATGTCGGTGGTGCCGACGCCCGAGACGATCGAGTGCGCGGGCGGGCTCTACACCACCGCGCACGACCTGATCCGCTGGATGCGCTGGCACCTCGACCGCGCGCCCGCGGCGGACAGCGAGATGCGGCGGATCGACCATGCCGCGTGGCTCTGGCGCGACGGCATGGACCCGGTGTCGGGCGTCGACGACGGTGGAGCCGACATGAGCGCGATGGGTCTCGGCTGGGTCATCCTGGCGGCCGACGGCAACCGGCCGCTGCTCCTGACCAAGAGCGGCGGCCTGCAGGGCACGTTCAGCTTCATGGCGCTGGCGCCAACGCGCGGGGTCGGGGTCTTCGCGGCGATGAGCGCGTTCAACGTCGCGGGCTTCGACGCGATGGTGCAGGCGGTCGACGAGCTCGCCACGTCGCTGGCGCCGCGGTAGCAGCCGCCGCGCCGCGCTCGGCCAATTGCCCTGCCCGGACCTTTCCGGCATGACTCCGGGACCGCGAGAGCGAGGAAGACGCCGATGCGCGACGCCGAAGCCGTGACCTTTGCCGCGAGCGGGCTCGACCGCGCCTCGCACCTGCGCGGCGACGCCGCCGCGCA
>JBDHSS010000244.1:0-5002 GCA_039808205.1 Paracoccaceae bacterium
CGCTTCGCGCGCGCGCAGCAGGGCTCGCGGGGCCGGTCATCGCGCCGGACGACCGCGCGCGGCTCGAGGGCGCGGTCACCCGCTGACGCCGCGCGGGTCGGGAACCAAGCGCGGTTTCCGGCATTCCCAACGCATCCGCCGAAGCGTCGCCAGGAACGGCGGCGCGGTCGGGCGAATTCGGAGGGAAAGCCCGTGAACGCAATCATCTACCTCGTCGGACTGATCGTCATCGTGATGGCGGTCCTGTCGCTCGTCGGCCTGCACTGAGGGGGCCGCGATGAGCACGTCCGAAGGCTATCGGAGCGACCCGTCCGTGCGGCCCGCCGTGGCCGTCGAGGCGGCCGCGAGCCGAGGTTACGTCGACTGGGGGGCGGTCCTCGCCGGCACGGCGCTGACGCTCGCGCTCTCGCTGGTCTTGCTGACCTTCGGCTCGGCGATCGGGCTGTCGGTCGCCTCGTTCCAGCCGGGCGAAGGGGTGTCGCTGTTCTGGTTCGGCATCGCGTCCGGCATCTGGTTCATCTGGGTGGCGATTACCTGCTTCGGCGCCGGCGGCTACCTCGCCGGGCGGCTGCGCCGGCGGGTGTCCGGCGCCAGCGTCGACGAGGCGGAGGTGCGCGACGGCGCGCACGGGCTGGTGGTCTGGGCGGTGGCGACGATCATCGCCGCGGTGCTCGGCGCGAGCGGGGTCTCGGGGGTGCTCAGCAGTGCCGGCGCCGCCACCGGGACGGCGGCGCAGGCGGCGGCCGATGCGGTCGGCGGCGACGTGAGCTTCATTGGCACCCGGCTGATGCAGGGGCAGAACGCCGACCAGGCCACCGAAGTCCTGAAGCGGACGCTGGCCGATGGCCAGATCAGCGCCGAGGACCGCGACTATCTGGTGGGCATGGTGGCGAAGAGCACCGGCCAGCCGCCGGAGCAGGTGCAGGCGCAGGTCGACCGCGCCGTCGCCGAGGCGAAGGATTTCTACGCCAAGGCGCTGGCGACCGCCGAGCAGGCGCGCGTCGCCGCCGCGATCGCCGCCTTCGTCGCCGCGGCGACGCTGATGGCGAGCGCAGCGGCCGCCTACCTTGCCGCGACGGCCGGCGGCGACCACCGCGACCGCAACCTGCCGTTCGGCACCTTTCGCTAGGAGGACGTGATGCCCGCCCTGATCGCCTGGCTGCTCGGCGCGCCGCTGATCGTCGTGCTCATCATAGCGTTCCTGACCTGACGGCGCGAGGTTGCGGATGCGCAACCTCCCCTTCCCCGCTTCGGCAGCGTCACGGGCCCTCGGGCACGTCGAGGGTCTGCAGTGCCTCGGGGGGCACGCCCTGAAGCGTTCGGACCACCGCCGCGGCGAGGGTGCGGCCGGCGGCGCGGAAGTCCTCGTTGACCACGATGATCTCGCGGCGGAACTTCTGCATCATGCGGAAGGCGTCCTTGACCGCGAGGTCGAAGTCGCGGCCGACGACGAAGCCCTGCGCCTCGGCGGCGCTGACGACGGCGATCGCCGCGTTCGCCGAGCAGCAGACGAAGCCGTCGGGCCGGCGGCGATCCGAGGCCATCATCCGGCCGACCTCCGCCTCGATCGCGGGATAGCCGCTGTCGGTCGTCACCTCGCGCATCGACACGTCGGCGAGCTCGAGCCGGTCGATAGCGCGCTGGAAGCCGGTGATCGAGTGATGCGCGAAGGTCAGCTGCGGCGGCGGCGGCAAGAGCGCGAGCCGGCGCCGGCCGCGTGCGGCGAGCCGGTCCACCGCGATCTCGCCATAGCGCTCGTTGTCGAAGTCGACGTACGGGTGGACGATCCCCATCTCGGTGCGGCCGTGGGTCGCGAACGCGAAGCCGCGCTCGTGCAGGTAGCGCACGCGCGCGTCCTGCGGCTCGGTGCGCGAGAAGATCACCCCGTCGGCGGAGGCGGTCTCGACGATGTAGCGCACCGGGTCGAGCGGATCGCCCAGCAGGTCGTAGGGCGTGACGATGAGGTGATAGGGCGAGCCCGCGAGATACTCGGAGATGCCGTAGACGAGCAGCGAGGTCAGCCCGAGCACCTCGGTCTCGACCGAGAGGATCAGGCTGATGACGTTGGTCTTGCCGGTCCTGAGCCGCACGCCGGCCCGGTTCGGCCGATAGCCGATCTGGCTCGCGACGAGGCGGACCCGCTCCTTCGTCGCCTGGCCGATGTCGGGCGCATCGTGCAGCGCCCGCGACACCGTGGTGACGCCGAGGCCGGTCATGTAGGCGATGGTCTTGAGCGTCGGGCGGCCGGTGGCGGCGCGCGGCGCAGCCCATCCCTCCCTTCCTTCCGGTACCGGCATCGATTCGTGCGCTCCCCTGCCGATTGCAGGCTAGCGGGTTCGCTGCAGGGACGCAAATCTAAAACGTTGCAGTTGACGGAAGCCCGTCCGGGTTGACCGCGTATCGGTCGCCTCGATCGATCCTCCGCCTGCGCGCCCGATAGGTAATGCATTGGAACTAGGCGGCTATTCAGTGCCTCCGGCAGTGGCGCGGCGGAGGGCCGGCGCAAGCTCTCACCGCCGAGATTCGGTGATTGCGTTTCAGGGCGCGCGCCCGTAGGATCTTGCTGCAACGATGCAGCGAAATGCTTGGGAGGTTTTCGCGATGAGCAGACGTTCGTTGGCGGCGGCGCTCGCGGCCACGGTGGCCCTGCCCTGCGGGGCGGCAGGGGCGGCCGACCTCGAAGTCACGCACTGGTGGACGTCGGGCGGCGAGGCGGCGGCGGTGGCGGAGTTCGCCAAGGCGTTCGACGCCACGGGCAACCACTGGGTCGATGGCGCGATCGCGGGCTCGGGCAGCGTCGCGCGGCCGATCATGATCAGCCGCATCACCGGCGGCGACCCGATGGGCGCGACCATGTTCAACCACGGCCGCCAGGCCGAGGAGCTGGTCGAGGCCGGGCTGATGCGCAACCTCGACGACGTCGCCAAGGCCGAGAACTGGGCTGCGGTCATCAACCCGCCGTCGCTGCTCGAGGGCTGCATGCTCGACGGCCACGTCTATTGCGTGCCGGTCAACATCCACGCCTGGCAGTGGCTTTGGCTGTCCAACAAGGCGTTCGAGACCGCCGGCGTGCCGGTGCCGACCAACTGGGACGAGTTCGTCGCCGCGGGACCCGCGCTGCAGAAGGCTGGCATCCAGCCGCTCGCCATCGGGCGCGACGGCGGCTGGCAGGAGAACGGCCTCTTCGCCAACCTCATCCTCGCGATCGGCGGCAAGGATCTCTACCTGAAGGTGCTCGACGAGAAGGATGCCGAGGTGGCGGCCGGGCCGGAGATGGCGAAGGTCTGGAAGGCGGCCGACGACGCCCGCAAGCTCGCCAAGGGCTCGAACGTCCAGACCTGGAACGAGGCGACCGCCATGGTGATCGCCGGCAAGGCCGGTGGCCAGTCGATGGGCGACTGGGCGCAGGGCGAGTTCCAGGTCGCGGGCCAGGTCGCCGGCAAGGACTACACCTGCCTGATCGACCTCGGCGTGCCCGATCCCTACATCACCACCGCCGGCGACAGCTTCTATTTCCCGAAGCTCGACGATCCGGAGAAGTCGAAGGCGCAGGAAGTACTGGCCTCGGTGATGCTGTCGCCCGAGACCCAGGTCGCCTTCAACCTCAAGAAGGGCTCGATGCCGGTGCGCGGCGACGTCGACCTCTCGGCCGCCAACGACTGCATGAAGAAGGGCCTCGAGGTGCTGAAGAAGGGCAACGTCATCAAGAGCACCGACGAGCTCATCACCCAGGACACGACGTCCCAGCTCCAGGACCTGATGACGCAGTTCTTCAGCACCGACATGTCGGTCGCGGACGCGCAGAAGAGCTACGCGGAGATCATCGCCAACGCCGACTGAGCCGGCGCTGCGCCCGCCGGCCATCGCGGGCCGGCGGGCGCGTCCGACACCGCGGGAGGGGGAACCGCATGGCCACGCAGCGCCCGAGCAAGGTCTTTCAGAACCTCAGCGCCAAGATCGCCTCGATTCCGATGATCCTGACCGCCGTCGTGGTCTTTCTCGGCGGCACGCTCTGGACAGTGGTCTATTCCTTCACCAGCTCGAAGCTGCTGCCCAAGCTCGACTTCGTCGGCCTCGACCAGTACCGGCGACTCTGGTCGAACGCGCGCTGGCTGGTCTCGATCGAGAACCTGGCGATCTACGGCGTGCTGGCGCTCGTCTTCTCCTTCGTGATCGGCTTCGTGCTGGCCGCGCTCCTTGACCAGAAGATCCGCTTCGAGGACACCTTCCGCACCATCTTCCTCTACCCGTACGCGCTTTCCTTCATCGTCACCGGCCTCGTCTGGCAGTGGATCCTGAACCCCGACTTCGGCATCCAGCACCTGGTCCGCGGCCTCGGCTGGGAGAGCTTCACCTTCGACCCGCTCTACAACGCCGACCTCGTGCTCTATGGCCTCGTCCTCGCCGGGCTCTGGCAGGGCACCGGGCTCGTCATGTGCCTGATGCTCGCGGGCTTGCGCGGCATCGACGAGGACATCTGGAAGGCGGCGCGCGTCGACGGCATCCCGATGTGGAAGACCTATCTCTACATCGTCATCCCGATGATGCGGCCGGTGTTCATCACCACGCTCGTCATCGTGGTGGCGGGCATCGTCAAGCTCTACGACCTCGTGGTGGCGATGACCGGCGGCGGGCCGGGCACGGCGTCCGAGGTGCCGGCGAAGTACGTCTACCAGTACATGTTCGGCGCGCAGAACCTCGGCCAGGGCTTCGCCGCCTCGACGATGATGCTCGTCACCGTGGCGATCATCGTCATCCCGTGGGCCTACCTCGAGTTCGGAGGCAAGCGCCGTGTCTAGCCCCGATGCCCTCGCCGGCGCGGTGGTCGCCGACACCGTGATCGAGGCCCACGCCGGGCCGCGCGGCGCCCGCCCGCGGCCGACGCTCTCGCGGCGCAACATCGTCCTCTACGGCACGCTGACGGTGGTGGCGCTCTACTACCTCCTGCCGCTCTACGTGATGGTGGTGACCTCGCTGAAGGGGATGCCGGAGATCCGGCTCG
>JBDHSS010000245.1:0-5001 GCA_039808205.1 Paracoccaceae bacterium
GTCGGGCTCAAGGCCGCAGCCTCGGCCGAGGCGGCGGCGATGGGGGCGATGCTCGAGCTGCTGCAGATGGAGCTTGCGCTCGAGCTCGCGCGCCACCGCGCCGAACGGGGAGCCGCGCCCGGCGATGCCGGCCCGCTTGCGCGCGCAGCACTCGATCCCGACACGCTCGCCGCCTTCGCCATCCGGCTGCCGCGCCCGCTGCCGCCGGTCGACGGCGCCTTCGCCAGCCTCGCGCTGCGGCTCCTCGGCGACGGCGTCGCGCTCACCGTCGCCGATATACCCGGCGCCCCAGGCGCGCCCGCCGTTGCCAAGGTGCTCGCCCCGGCGCTCAGGCCGCTGCCCGGCGTCGCTGGGGGTGCGGCGCCGCTTCTCTGATGCCCGCATGACGCAGGACGCGATCACAATCACCACCGGGTCGGCCACCCGCCTTGTCGTCGGGGGGCGCGAGGTGCCGCTCTCCAGCCGCAAGTCGATGGCGATGCTGGTCTACATCGCGCTGCAGCCCGACCGCGCCGAGACCCGCGAGCGCATTGCCGCGCGGCTCTGGAGCGAATCCGGTCCCGAGCAGGCGCGCGCGGCGCTGCGCCAGACGCTGCGGCGGCTGATCGTCGATCTCGGGCCCGCCGCCGACCTGGTCGAGGCCGACCGCACGGCGATCCGCCTGACCCGCGCGGTGACGCTCGACCTCGTCGAAGCGCGGCAGGAGGCCGACCGCGGCCTGGCGCCGCGGCTCCTGAGCGGGCAGGGAGCCGACCTGTCGCGGGTCTTTGCCGACTTCGAGGACATCGACCCGGAGTTCAACCTCTGGATCGCGGTCCAGCGCGAGCGGCTGGTCGCGCAGCTGATCGGGCGGCTCGAAGGTGCGCTCGCCGCGGCGACCTCCGAGGCCGACCGGCTGCGGCTCGCCGAGGCGCTGGCGCGGGTCGAGCCGACGCACGAGGGCGCCTGCCGCGCGGCGATGCGCGCGCACCTCGCGCTCGGCGACACCGCGCAGGCGATGCGCTGCTACGAGCGGCTGTGGCAGACGCTCGACGAGGAGCTCGACGTCGAGCCCTCCGAGCAGACGCAGGCGCTTTACGTGTCGATCAAGCAGAACGGGCTGGCGCCCGGCGCCGCGCCATCGCCGCCGACGGAGCTTCTCGCGCCGATCGCCATTGTCGTCGAGCCAACCGAGGCGCCGGACCTGCCGGCGAGCTTCGGCTATTTCGGCGCGATCTTCCGCGACGAGATGATGGGGGCGCTGGCCCGGTTCCGCGACTGGCTGGTGATCGACGGCCAGGACGGCACCGCGACGCCGGCCGCCTATCGCGCGTACTTCCTGCGGATCAGCCTGCACGGGCGCGACGACTCGATCATCGTCGGGCTGCGGCTCATCGACCAGTCCGACGGCCGGCTGATCTGGTCCGAGCGCCGCACCGCGACCCTCGACGGCATGGTGGCACTGCACCGCACGGTGCTGCGCAACCTCGCCGTCGCGCTCAACGTGCACCTGTCGGCGCCGCGGCTGCAGTCGGCGATCGACGCGGCCGGGCCAATGGGGCGGCGCTACGAGCTCTGGATGCAGGCGCAGGCGCTGATGGGCGAGTGGCGCCCGGCGAGCGAGATGCGCGCCGAGGCGATCCTGCGCGACCTGATCGCCGCCGCGCCGGGCTTTGCCCCGGCGATGGTGCTGCTCGCGCAGATCCTGCACGCGCGGCCGATCGTCTTTCCCGGCCAGCGCCGCCTGCCAGAGCATCTCGCCGAGTCGCTTGAGCTGACGGCGCGGGCGGTGGCGCTCGACCCCCTCGACTGCCGCACCCATCTCTGCCGCGCCTGGTCGCACGCCATCGCCGGCACCCATGCGGCGGCGGTGAGCCACCTGGAGCTGGCGCTCGACCTCAACGAGAACGATCCCTGGACGATCATCTCGGCGGCGATCGGCTTCGCCTTCGCCGGCGAGACCGAGCGGGCGCGCGACCTGGTGGCGCAGGCGCGGAGCTTCGGCATGCGCTACTCGCGGGCGGCGCAGGGCTACATCGCCACCGCCTCGCACCTGGTCGGTGACCATGAGGGCGCGATCGCCGCCGCCGAGGTGGCGGGCGACGCGATCATCAACCTGCCGGCGTGGGAGGCGGCGAGTCGGGTGCGGCTCGGCGACCTGGCCGGCGCTGCCGAGGCGATGCGCCGCTTCCTCGCGCTCGCCGGATCCGCCTGGACCGGCGCGCCGGATCCGGGTCCGGCCGCGGTCCTCGACTGGCTGATGGGCTGCTTTCCGATCCGCTCGCCCGAGGTGCGCGCCGAGCTGCGTGCGGCGCTCGAGGCGGCGCTGGCGGCGATGGCCGCGGAGGCGCGCTGAGCCCGCGGGCTCACTCCCACTCGATGGTGCCGGGCGGCTTCGAGGTGATGTCGTAGGTCACCCGGTTGATGCCCTTGACCTCGCCGACGATGCGGGTCGCGGTCTCGGACAGGAAGTCGTGCGGGAACGGGTAGTAGTCGGCGGTCATGCCGTCGACGGAGGTGACGGCGCGCAGCGCGCAGACGTAGTCGTAGGTGCGGCCGTCGCCCATCACGCCGACGCTGCGCACCGGCAGCAGCACGGCGAACGCCTGCCAGATCGCGTCGTAGAGACCGTGGCGGCGGATCTGGTCGAGATAGACCGCGTCGGCCTTTCTGAGGATCGCGAGCTTCTCGCGGGTGATCTCGCCCGGGCAGCGGATGGCGAGGCCGGGGCCCGGGAACGGGTGCCGGCCGACGAAGCTCTCGGGCAGCCCGAGCTCGCGGCCGAGCGCGCGGACCTCGTCCTTGAAGAGCTCGCGCAGGGGCTCGACGAGCTTCAGATGCATGCGCTCGGGCAGGCCGCCGACGTTGTGGTGGCTCTTGATCGTGACCGACGGGCCGCCGGTGAAGCTGACGCTCTCGATCACGTCGGGATAGAGCGTGCCCTGGGCAAGAAAGGTCGCGTCGCCGACCTCGCGGGCGCGGGCCTCGAAGACCTCGATGAACAGCCGCCCGATGGTCTTGCGCTTCGCCTCCGGGTCGCTGACGCCCGCGAGCGCGTCGAGGAAGCGGTCGCTCTCGTCGGCGTGGATCAGGGGGATGTTGTAGTGGTCGCGGAAAAGGGTGACGACCTCCTCGGCCTCGCCCTGGCGCATGAGGCCGGTGTCGACGAAGACGCAGGTGAGCTGGTCGCCGATCGCCTCGTGGATGAGGACGGCGGCGACCGACGAATCGACGCCGCCGGAAAGGCCGCAGATCACCCGGGCGTCGCCGATCTGGGCGCGGATCGCGGCGATCGCCTGATCCTTGTAGGTCGCCATCGTCCAGTCGCCGGTGAAGCCCGCAAGGTCGGTGAAGTTCTTGAGGATCCGCGCGCCGTTGACAGTGTGGTGCACCTCGGGGTGGAACTGCACGGCATAGAAGTGCCGCCTGGGATCGCTGGTGATCGCGAAGGGGGCGCCCGGCGAGGTGCCGATCACCTGGAAGCCCGGGGCGAGCGCGGTGACGCGGTCGCCGTGGCTCATCCACACCTCCTCGCGGCCGCTCTGGAAGAGGCCGGTGAACAAGGGATCGCGAGTCTCGGTGGGCGTGACCCAGGCGCGGCCGAACTCGGCGGCGTGGCCGGCCTCGACCCGGCCGCCGAGCTCCGCCATCATCGTCTGCTGGCCGTAGCAGATGCCGAGGACCGGCACGCCGAGGCTGAAGATCTCGGGCGCGGCGCGCGGGCTGCCGGCGTCGAGCACCGAGGCGGGGCCGCCGGAGAGGATGATCGCCCGCGGCGCGAAGGCGGCGAGGAAGGCCGCGTCGACCTTCTGGAACGGGTGGATCTCGCAGTAGATCCGCGACTCGCGCAGGCGCCGCGCGATCAGCTGGGTGACCTGGCTGCCGAAGTCGACGATGAGGAGGCGCTGGTGCTCGGGCTCTGTCATCGCCACGGGATACGGCGGCGGCCACGCGCGCGCAAGCTGCCCGGCGGGAGGCCGGCGAAAGGGGGCATTGAGCCCCCTTTCACCGGGAGGCGGCGGGCGCCGCCTCGGCGCCCGGGATCGCAGGCGGCGACGTGGGTGGCAGGCGCGGGCGCGGCCTTTGCCGCGAATTTGTGCGCGCGGTGCGCGCATTGCTTTCTTTGCTGGTTTTCCGGCTGTTGCCGGAAAACGACTGCTCTCCAGGTTTCAAGGCCGTATGAAAGCCTTGGGAAGCGCAAGAGGCGAGGGGCGGGGCGTTCAGCCGCCGCGGTGGTAGGGGGTGCCGGCGAGGATCGAGGCGGCGCGGTAGAGCTGCTCGGCGAGCATGGCGCGGGCGAGGAAGTGCGGCCAGACCATGCGCCCGAAGGAGAGCGCGCGGTCGGCGCCGGCAGAGAAGCCCGGGTCGAGGCCGTCGGCGCCGCCGATGGCGAAGGCGAGATCGCGGGTGCCCGCGTCGGCGCTCTCGCGCAGGAAGGCGGCGAAGGCGGGGGAACTGGCCATGTCGCCGCGCTCGTCGAGGGCGACGAGGCGCGCGCCCTTCGGGGCGGCGGTGGCGAGCAAGATGGCCTCGGCGGCGCGGCCGCCGCGCTTGCGATCGTCGACCTCGAGGACGCGGGCCGGGCCAATCCCGAGCGCACGGCCGGTGCGATCGAAGCGGCCGAGATAGTCGGCGACGAGCTCCGCCTCGGGCCCGGTCCGGAGGCGGCCCACCGCGAGGATCGTCACGCGCACGCCGGCGTCAGGCGGTGTCGGCTGCCCGCGGCACCGGGCGCGGCTGTGCCGGCTGCGGCAGCCACATCTTCTCGAGCTGGTAGAACTCGCGGACTTCCGGGCGGAACACGTGAACGATGACGTCGCCCGCGTCGATCAGCACCCAGTCGCCGACGTCCTTGCCCTCGGTGCGCGCGACGAGGCCGAGATCCTGCTTCAGCCGGTCGGCGAGGTGCTCGGAGATCGCCGCCACCTGGCGCGTCGAGCGGCCGCTGGCGATCACCATGTGATCGGCCATCTCGGACTTGCCTGCGAGCGGGATGGTGACGATGTCCTCGGCCTTGTCGTC
>JBDHSS010000246.1:0-4976 GCA_039808205.1 Paracoccaceae bacterium
CGCCCTGGCCGAGGCCGCCGCGCGCCGCGCCGCGGCGCCCGAGTCCGACCTGCCGCGCGAGATCGGTGGCCGCGACGGGCCCGAGCCGGTCCGCTTCGGCGACTGGGAGCGGAAGGGGATCGCGGTCGACTTCTGAGCGCACGGGCGGCGATCGACGGGCGCGCGGAGGGACGGGATGACCAAGCAGCAGGTGATCTGCATCAGCTGGGGCCCGAAGTACGGTGCACCTTACGTCAACCGGCTTTTCGCCATGGTCACGCGCCACCTGACTCCGCCCTTCAGCTTCACCTGCTTCACCGACGATCCGACGGGGTTCCATCCGGACGTCCGGGCCGAGCCGCTGCCGCCGATCGACGTGGCGATGCCGACGGGCACCAAGGGCATCTGGCCGAAGTCGCGGCTCTGGGGGCCTCGGCTGGCGGACCTGGCGGGCCCGGTGCTGTTCATGGACCTCGACCTCGTCGTCGTCGGGCCGCTTGACGACCTCTTCAGCTTCGGCGACCCGGACGCGGTGATCCTGGCGCGCAACCCGAACACGCCGTTCGAGCGGCTGGGGCAGACCTCGCTCTTCCGCTTCCCCGTCGGCAAGCTGCTGCCGTTGCAGGAGGAGTTCCGGGCGGATCCGCAGCGCGTCGCCGACACCTACAAGTTCGAGCAGCGCTTCGTCACGCGCCAGGCCCCGGGTGGCGTGCAATTCTGGCCTGACGGCTGGGTGCGGCACTTCCGTCACCATCTCGCGCGCACGCTGCCGATGAACTTCTTCCTGCCGCCGCGGCTGCCGAAGGGCACTCGCGTGGTGATCTTTCCGGGCGGCCTCCTGCCGCCGCACGCGATCGCCGGCCACTGGGGCCCGCGGTACCGCCCCGCGACGCCGATCGAGCACCTGCGCGGCCTCTTCGCCGCGGACCGCCCCGACCCGCCGCTGCGCTACCTGCGCCACTACCTGCGCCCGGCACCCTGGGTCGCCGAAGCCTGGCGCGAGTAGCCGCACTCTCGCGCTCGCCTCCCGTCACCGCCCAGGCACCCCCCGGTTTCATACGGCCTTGAAACCTGGAGAGCAGTCGTTTTCCGGCAACAGCCGGAAAACCAGCAAAGAAAACAATGCGCGCACCGCGCGCACCGTATCGCGGCAAAGGCCGCGCCCCGCACCTTCCGCCCAAGCGCCGAAACCCGCCCAGGCGCCGAGGCGGCGCAGACGCCGCCTCGCGGCGGAGGGGGGCTCGATGCCCCCCCTTCGCCGGGCCCCCCGGCCGGGGCGGCCGCATGACGCTTGTGGAACCCCCGCTGATCGTCATATTGCGGAAGCGAAGCGTCGCGGAGGCCCACATGAGCGTTCCCATCGTCACCATCTTCGGCGGCTCCGGGTTCATCGGCAGGCAGATCGCCCAGCGCATGGCCCGCGCCGGCTGGCGGGTGCGGGTGGCGGTGCGCCGGCCCGACGAGGCGGGCTTCGTCCGCCCCTACGGCTTCGTCGGCCAGGTCGAGCCGATCCAGGCCAACATCCGCGATGATGCCTCGACCCGCGCCGCCATCGTCGGCGCCACCGCGGTCGTCAACGCCACCGGCATCCTCGGCGAGAACGGCCGGCAGACCTTCGACGCGCTGCTCGAGGAGGGTCCCGCCCGCATCGCCCGGCTCGCCGCCGACGCCGGCGCCCGTCGCCTCGTCCACATCTCGGCGATCGGCGCCGACCCCGCGAGCGAGAGCCGCTACGCCGCGGCCAAGGGCCGCGGCGAGGCTGCCGTCCGCACCGCCTTCCCCGAAGCGGTGATCCTGCGGCCCTCGATTGTTTTCGGCCCCGGCGACGGCTTCTTCAACAAGTTCGGCGCGATGGCGCGGCTGTCGCCGGTCATGCCGCTCATCGGCGGCGACACCCGGTTCCAGCCGGTCTACGTCGGCGACGTGGCCGAGGCCGCCGCCCGGGCCGCCGTCGGCGTCGTGCCCGCCGGCATCTACGAACTCGCCGGGCCCGAGGTGGTGAGCTTCCGCGAGCTCATGACCCGCATTCTCGCGCTCGTCGAGCGACGCCGCCTCGTCGTCCGGGTTCCCTTCGGCCTCGCCCGCTTCGGCGCCCGCCTCCTCGACCTCGGCCAGCGCCTGACCGGCGGGCTGGTCGCCAACACGGTGCTGACCGTCGACCAGGTCCGCCTCCTCGCGCACGACAACGTCGCTTCCGGCACGCTGCCCGGCCTCGCCGAGATCGGCATCCAGCCGACGGCGATGGAGGCGATCCTCGACAGCTATCTCTACGCCTACCGCCCGCACGGGCAGTACGACGCCATCACCGCCTCGGCCCGCAACCTGCGCCCGCGGACCTGACATCTTGGATCATCCGTACGTTGTCGCCGCGATCCTCGGGGTGATCGAAGGCCTGACCGAGTTCATCCCCGTCTCGTCGACCGGACACATCCTGCTCGCCGGCTACTTCCTCGGCTTCCACTCGACCGGCAAGGCGTTCGAGGTGCTGATCCAGCTCGGCGCGATCCTCGCGATCCTTGCGGTCTACTTCCGCCGCCTGGTCGAGCTCGCACGGGCGCTCCCCTCCGACGCCAAGGCCCGCCGGTTCGTCGCGGCGGTGCTGATCGCGTTCCTGCCCGCCGTCGTCGTGGGCGTCCTGCTGCACGACTTCATCAAGACCGTGCTGTTCGAGACGCCGACGCTGATCGCGCTCATGCTGATCCTCGGCGGCATCGTGCTGCTCTGGGTCGACCGACGTCCGGAGCGGCCGCGCTACACCGACGTGATGGATTTCCCGCTGCCGATGGCGCTGAAGATCGGGCTCGTGCAGTGCCTCGCTATGGTGCCCGGCGTGTCGCGCTCCGGCGCGACCATCGTCGGCGCGCTGCTGCTCGGTGCCGACAAGCGCTCGGCGGCGGAGTTCTCGTTCTTCCTCTCGATGCCGACGATGGCCGGCGCCTTCGCCTACGACCTCTACAAAAACCGCGACGCGCTGAGCATGGACGACGCCACGGTCATCGCGATCGGCTTCGTCTGCGCCTTCGTCGCGGCGGTCCTCGTCGTCAGCCGCCTGCTCGATTTCGTCTCCCGCCGCGGCTACCGCATCTTCGGCTGGTGGCGAATCGTTGTCGGCGCCGCGGCGCTCGCCGGCGTTTGGCTGGGCGCGAGCGGCGTATAGGTATCGACGCGGACCTATCCTCCGGTGATTTTTCGCGAACGATCGCCCGCCCCGCCTTAGCTTGTTGGACTTAGGTCAGCGTTACTGCCTTTCATTCTCGTTCCGGTTCGGCTAGAAGGCTGGGGAGGGCGTGGAGGGGAGTGATGGCGGGGCAGCGGATGTTGCGGTTCGTGAGTGTCGGGCGGGACATGCCGGTGAAGCGGCAGGCGGCCGAGCGGCGGGAGGACTTCGGCGAGATCTATCGCGAGTTCGCCGCGGCCAAGGCGGCGGAGCAGGCGAGCCGGTGCTCGCAGTGCGGCGTGCCGTACTGCCAGACGCATTGCCCGCTGCACAACAACATCCCCGACTGGCTGAAGCTGACCGCCGAGGGGCGGCTGCGCGAGGCCTACGACCTCGCCCAGGCCACCAACACCTTCCCCGAGATCTGCGGCCGGATCTGCCCGCAGGACCGGCTCTGCGAGGGCAACTGCGTCATCGAGCAGGCCGGGCACGGCACGGTGACGATCGGCGCGGTCGAGAAGTACATCACCGACACCGCCTGGGAGGAGGGCTGGGTGCAGCCGCTGCGGGCCGCCGCCGAGCGGCCGGAGAGCGTCGGCATCATCGGCGCCGGCCCCGGCGGGCTGGCGGCGGCCGACATGCTGCGGCGGCGCGGCGTGCAGGTGACGGTCTACGACCGCTACGACCGCGCCGGCGGCCTGATGACCTACGGCATCCCGAGCTTCAAGCTCGAGAAGGACGTGGTGATGCGGCGCAACGACCAGCTGGCCGCGGCCGGGGTCCGCTTCGTGCTCGACTGCAACGTCGGCGAGGACGTCGGCTTCGACGAGCTGCGCGCGCGCCACGACGCGCTCCTGATCGCCACCGGCGTCTACAAGTCGCGCGACCTCGGCGGTCCGGGCGCCGGACTGGCCGGCATCGTGCGGGCGATCGACTACCTGACTGCCTCGAGCCGCAAGGGCCTCGGCGACGCGGTGGCGGCCTTCGACTCGGGCGAGCTCGACGCGCGGGGCAAGCGCGTCGTCGTCATCGGCGGCGGCGACACCGCGATGGACTGCGTGCGCACCGCGGTCCGCCAGGGGGCGGCGAAGGTGACTTGCCTCTACCGGCGCGACCGCGCGAACATGCCGGGGTCGCAGCGCGAGGTGGCGAATGCCGAGGAGGAAGGCGTCGAGTTCGGCTGGCTGACCGCGCCCAAGGGCTTCACCGGCGATGCCGCGGTGACGGGCGTGCGGGTGAGCCGGATGCGGCTCGGCGCGCCCGACGTCACCGGCCGGCAGACGCCCGAGGTGATCCCGGACGCCGACTATACCGAGCCGGCGGAGCTGGTCATCAAGGCGCTCGGCTTCGAGCCGGAGGACCTGCCGAAGCTCTGGGGCGTCGACGGGCTCGAGGTGACGCGGTGGGGGACCGTCAAGGCGGACTTCCTGAGCAAGCGGACGAGCCTCGAGGGGGTCTATGCGGCTGGCGACATCGTGCGGGGCGCGAGCCTCGTCGTCTGGGCGATCCGCGACGGGCGCGAGGCGGCGGACAGCATCCTCGGCTGGCTCGACGCCCGCTCGGTGGCGATCGCGGCGGAGTGAGCGCGGCATGCACAACGCGTGCACAATCCATGCACAACGCATGCACCACCCGAGCGGGGTTGCGCGCGGGTGTGGGTCAGTGTCACTGACGGGAGTTTTTCCGCAGCGTTCGCCCGGCGTTAGCTTGGGTCGAAGTCCGCGGCCTTGCGGAGGGCAGCGTTGATGCGCTCCATCCAGCCTTCCTCGCCAACCGTGGAGTGCTCGATCAGGTCATCGTCGAGCAGGACGGTGACGGACTTGCGGTATTGCTCGGGCAG
>JBDHSS010000247.1:0-4945 GCA_039808205.1 Paracoccaceae bacterium
CGGCAGGCCGCGCGGCCGGAGGCGCCGAGCAGCAGGGCGGCGGCCACGAGGGCGAGCGCTTCGGCCGGGACGACCAGCGGGTGCAGCAGCCCGGCGTAGACGTCGCCGACGCCCTGCAGCATCCCGTGGGCGGCGGCGGGGGCCGGGAGGAGGACGAGGCCCGCGGTGGCGGCGCGCCTCAAGCGAGGCCGGTCAGAAATGCCCCGCCGGCGAGTGCGATCAGCCCGCCGGCGGTGCGGACCGCGATGCGGCCGGCATCCCAGCGGGCGAGGCCGCCGAAAAGGATGCCGGCGAGATGGAGGAGGCCGGTGGCGATGACGAAGCCGAGGGCGTAGGAGACCGCGGACGCGGCCTCGGGCATCTCGGTGCCGTGGGCGTAGCCGTGGAAGATCGCGAAGGCGCCGACGATCACCGCGGCGACGGGCAGCGGCGGCTTCAGCGCGAGGAGCACGCAGAGGCCGAGAACCACGGCGGAGAGGGCGATCCCGGTCTCGACCGCCGGCAGCGGCACGCCGATCATCCCGAAGGCGCCGCCGAGCGCCATGACGAGGGGAAATACGATCGGCAGCACCCAGATCGCCGGTGCCCCGAGGAAGACGCCCCAGAGGCCGACCGCCACCATGGCGATGACATGGTCGGGCCCGAGCATCGGGTGCAGGAAGCCGCTGCCGAAGCCGCCGATGTCGCCCCCGGCGCCGGTGTGGGCGAGCGCCGGCCCCGCAGCAAGAAGGGCGACGGACAGGATCGCGTGGCGAAGCGTTCTCGTCATCCGTGGAGGTCTCCTTCAGAAGAACATCGCGTCGAGCCGGCCGAAGCACCAGAACGAGGCGACAATGCCGATGGCGTAGGCGGCGGCGACCGGGGCGTGGCGCGGGACGGCGAAGATGCGGCGAATCGAGGTCGCCACCGCCAGGATCGCCGCGATGAACAGGAGCTGGCCGATCTCGACGCCGATGTTGAAGAAGAGGAGCGCCAGCGGAATGTCGGCGCTCGGCAGGCCGAGATCGACGAGGGCGCCGGCGAAGCCGAAGCCGTGCAGCAGCCCGAAGGCGAAGGCGACGAGCCAGGGCCAGTCGGTGGCGAGGCTGGTCTCGCCGCGCCGCAGCCGCACCGCCTCGACGCAGACGAGCATAATCGACAGCGCGATCATCGCCTCGACCGGCTTCGCGGGCAGAGTGACGAGGCCGAAGGTCGCGAGCGCCAGCGTGATCGAATGCGCCACCGTGAAGGCGGTGATGGTCTTCACCATCACCCGCCAGTCGCGGACGATCAGCATCAGCGAGGCGACGAAGAGCAGGTGGTCGAAGCCGAAGAGGATGTGCTCAATGCCGTTGCGCACATAGGTCGCGGCAAGTTCGAGCGTCGATTGCTCGCCCGCGATCTTCAGCCAGGGTTGCGACGGCCGCACCATCGTCGTCGTCGTCCGTCCGTCGAGGGTAACGCGCGCCAGCACGTCGGTGATCGTCGCCTGCAACCCGACGAAGTCGATGCGCTTGCCCGCGAGCCCGCCCGGCGCCTCGACGATCCGCCGCTCGATCGTCGAGCCCGGCATCTCCTGCGTCCCCGGCCCGCTGATCGTGCGCACGTCGTCCGGCAGGGCGAGCACGACCGGCAGCGGCATCCCCGAGAGCTGCGGCGTCCGCCAGATCACCGCGTAGCGGTCGGGGCCGGTCTGGTCGATCTGGAGATAGGCGGGCCTTACCTCGTGCGCCCGCGCTCCGGTCGCCAGGAGCAGGGCGGCGAGAAGGGCGAGGATCGCGCGGAGCATCACTGGCCGAGCCCCGCGCCCGGTGCGCTGGCCCCGCGCGGCGCGGCGAGGCCGAGGTCGGCGGGGTCGAGGTCGGGGATCACCACGGTATAGCGGGCGCGCATGTCGTCCTCGGCGCGCTCGCGGATCTCCTTGTAGCGCGCGTTGGTCCAGGCGGCGCGGACGTCGGCCTCGATCTCGTCGAGCGCCGGCACGCGCGCCGGCTCGAGGCTGTCGAGGTGGACGAGGTGCCAGCCGTAGCCGGAGCGGATCGGCCCCGCCCAGGTGCCCGGCATCTCGGCGAAGACCGCCGCGGCGAACTCCGGGCCGAACTCCTTGCCGACCGCCTCGGCGGTGCGGCCGCCGTAGTAGTCCTGGAACATGAAGCGGTCGCCGACGCCGGCGAGGGCGGGCGAGGAAGCCGGCAGGCCGGCGATGGCCGGGAGCGCCGCGGCGGCGGCGGCCTCGGCTGCGGCGCCGCCCAGGCCGTCGGGCGAAAAGTAGACATGGCGGAAGCTCGCCCGCGCCGGCTGGGTGAACTCGGCGGCATGGTCGGCGTACCAGGCGGCGAGCTCGTCGCGGGTCGGCGGGTTCAGCTGCGACAGGTCGGCGAGCAGGAAGTCCATCTTCTGCGCCAGCCGCCGCTCGATAACGTCGTCGTCGCGGTCGAGACCGAAGGCCGCCGCCTCGCGCGCGAGGATGCGCTGCATCACCCGCTGCTCGGCGAGGGCCTGGAGCTGCCGCCCGTCGGGCAGGGGCAAGCCCTGGGCGACCTGCGCCAGCGCCAGCTGCTTCATGTCGTCCGCGGTCAGCTCGATCCGCATCGGATCGGCCGCAGGCTGCGCCTCGGGCGCGAAGGCGTCGTAGGCGACGAAGAGCGCGAGGCCGGCGACTAGGAAGTGCAGCAGCGGGTCGCGCAGGAGGCGCGCCGCGAGCCGGCGCGGCGGGTGCGGGGTCTCGGGCGTGGTCATTGCGACAGCGCCGCCTTCGCCGCCGGGTCGGGGCTTTGTGCGAGGTAGCTGCGGATCGCGAATTCCTCGGCCGGATCCCGCACCGCGCCGGCTTCGATCAGCGCCGCATAGTCGCCGCTCGCCTCCCAGGCTTGCCAGTGCGCAAGCTCGGGCGCGACGAAACCCGCCATCCCCGGCCGGGCGCGGATGAAGCGGCGGAACGCCGCGACGATGTCGGCCCGCGGCACGGTGGCGTCGGCGTCGCCCTGCACCACGAGCGCCGCCAGCGCCGCCTCGATCTCGGCGAGGTCGCGCCCGCGGTCGGCGAGATAGGTCGCTTCGACCCAGGGCAGGCGCTCCGGTCCGCGCAGCTCGAGATCAGCGGCGATGAGCGCCGCCAGGTCGGTCGCGTCATGCGCCCGCCGGCCGGCGTCGAGCCGGGCCTCGATCGCCGCGGCGTCCTCGGGGCCGCCGGCGGCGCCGAGCAGCAGGATGTAGACCGGGCGCCGCGAGCCGACGCCCGGCGCGGCGACGAAGCCGCGCATCTCCGCCGCGTCGAGATCGTCGGCGAGCGCCGGGAGCGCGGCGTAGGGGGCGAGCGCGACCTGGTCGTGGGCGAGTTCCGCCACCATCGGGTCGGCGTCCTCGAGCCGCGGAAGCGCCAGCGCGAGCCGCGCGTCGAGGGCCGGCCCCGCTGCGGCCTGATGCGGATGCTCGGGGTCGGGCGCGAGCGCCGGGGCGTTCGCCACCTGCCGCAGCCAGCCGGCGCTTTCAGGCAAGGCGGCGCCGAGGCTCTTCCAACCGCCGGTGAAGGCGTTGTGCACAAGCAGGAGCGCGAGGCCTGGCGCGGGCGCCGGCAGGAGGGCCGAGGCCGGGATCGCCTCGCCTTCCGCGCCGTCGCCCTTCAGCACGGCGACGACGCTGAACCCGTCCCCCTCCGGCGCCGCGAGCACGGCCCGGTCGGCGGCGTCGAGCTCGTCGGCGGCGCTGACCGACACCGCCGAGAGGCAGATCGCGCAGGCGGCCGCCGGCCCGGCGCCCGCGGCCGCGAGGATCGCCAGCGCCGCCGCTGCGGCAAGGGTTCGGGTCACGGGTGCGCGACCGGTCCGGTCGGGACCACCGCGTCCTTGACCTCGGTGCCGAGGAAGACGGGCGCCGGGATCAGCTCGTAGTTGGCGAAGCCGAACTCGTTCGAGCGCGCCGCGACGTAGCCCTCGGCCTTCGCGGCCCCGCCGGCCGCGCCGCCTGCCACCTTGTAGACCGCAATGTCGTACTCGCGGTTGCCGAAGTTCGTCACGATCCTGTCGTCGCGGATCTGGTAGGCGGTCGAATGGCCGAGGTAGGAGCCCTGGGCGATGTCGCCGACCTCCGAGGGCTGCGGGATGCGCGGATCGACGTTCATGATCAGCATCTGCCCTTCCTTCGACCACTGGATCTTGTAGACGCCGCCGGTGACGGTGTTCCTGACCCAGGTGAAGCGGCCGGCGATGAGCTGGTTCAGCTCGTCGGTGGTGAGCTGGGTCGCGCCGCCTTCCTTCAGCGATGCGACGGTGCGCCCGGTCGCGACGCCGCGGGCGTCGCCGGCGGGGGTGTACCAGATCGGCGAGGACCAGGCCCGCTCCTGCACGGTCGCCGCCACCATCTCGGGAGGGGCGATGCCGAGTTCCTTGGCCTGGATCGTCGTCCAGCGCGGCGTCGGGATCTCCAGCGCGCGGGCGTAGTAGAAGGCGTCGAGCGAGGGGTCGAAATCCGGGTCCGTCCAGGTCCCGGTCAGCTGCACCGAGCCGATGTCGTTGGTATAGGTCGCGTTGGCGATATCGACCGTCGAACCGATGGCCGGCACCTTGCCGTCGACGGGGCTCGGCGTGCGCTCGCCGGCCCAGACCACGTCATAGACCTTCTCGAACGACTGGCCGTCCTTCGCCCAGCCCTTGACGATTTGGATGCGGTCGAGGTTGCCGGAGGTCGGATCCTTCACCGCCTCGACGACGAAGGTCGGCGCGTTGTCGCCGCCGCGCGGCTTCAGGTCGCCGCCCATCGGCACGCCGCCCTGGTAGGCCGCCTGCACCCAGTCGGCATTGACGGTCATGTCGGGCGCATAGTCCCAGCCGCCGAACATGCGGATGCGGATATGCGGCCCGCTGGTGGCGAAGGTCTCCTTGCGCTGCATCGCGTCGAAGAGCGAGGCGCGGGTGTTCTCCTCGGCCCAGATGCCGGTCAGGCCGGCCGGGTTCTCGAAGCGCACGTC
>JBDHSS010000248.1:0-4925 GCA_039808205.1 Paracoccaceae bacterium
CGGCGCGCGCGTCGTCCTTCTCCTCGCGCTGGCGCTGGCGCTGACCCTCGCCGCCGCGCTCGCCGCGGCGAATTTCGCCCGCTCCCGCGCCGCCGCGGAGCTCGGCCAACGCGCTGCCGCCGCGCTGCCCCTCGTCGAATCGGCGCTGTCGAGCCTGATCGAGAAGGAGCGCCTCGTTCCCCTCGTCCTCGCCCGCGACCCGGAGGTCATGGCGCTTCTCGCCGCTCCCGAGCCCGCGTCCGAGCGCCGGCTCGACGCCAAGCTCGCCGACATCGCCGCCGGCGCCGGAGCGGCGGTGATCTACCTCGTCGACCGCAACGGCGTCGCCGTCGCCGCCTCGAACGCCGGCGCCACCGACAGCTTCGTCGGCAGCGACTACGGCTTCCGCACCTACTTCACCGAGGCGATGGCGAAGGGGGCGGCGATGCAGTACGCGCTCGGCACCGTCAGCGGCCGGCCCGGCCTCTACCTGTCAAGGCGGGTCGACAGCGTGCTCGGGCCGCTCGGCGTCATCGTGGTCAAGGTCGAGCTCGACGCGCTCGAGACGAGCTGGCGCGACGGCGGCATCGTGGTGACCGCCAGCGACACGAAGGGCACGGTTCTCGCCACAACCGAGCCAGGCTGGCGCTTTCGGTCGCTGCCCGGCCGCGGCACCGCGCGCGAGGCGCCGATCGCGCCGGCCGAGGACGGCCTGGTGCGCATCACCCGCGACGGCGGCTCCGGGCTCTTCGCCGCAGCCTCGGCGCCGGTGGGGCCATCGGCGCCCGGCTGGACGCTCTCGCTCTTCATTCCCGCCGGGACGCTGCCGACGGATGCCTCGCGCTACGCCGCGCTCACCGTTTTCCTTGCCGGGCTCTTGCTGACCGCCGCCGCCGCGTGGCTCCTGCGCCGCCGTCGCTGGGCCGCAGCGCTCGCCGCGATGAACCAGGAGCTCGGCCGGCGCGTCGCCGCCGCCATCGCCGATCGCGAGACGGCGGAGACGCGGGTGCGCCGCCTGCGCGACGAGCTCGCCCAGGCCAACCGGCTGTCGATCCTCGGCCAGATCGCCGCCGGCGTCGCCCACGAGATCAACCAGCCGGTCGCCGCGATCCGGACCTACGCGGAGTCGGGCGTGCAGCTCCTCGACGCCGGCGCCACGGATGAGGCGCGCGGCAATCTCGGCGCTATCGTCGCGGTCACCGAGCGCATCGGCGCGATCACCCGGATGCTGCGCGGCTTCGCCCGCCGCGGCAGCGGCGGGATCGGTCCGGTGCCGGTGGACGAGGCGATCGACGGCGCGCTGGCGCTGCTCAGCGGGCGCATCCGCGACGCCGGCGCCCGCGTCGACCGCGGCGCCCCGCAGCCGGGCCTCAGCGCCATCGCCGGCCGCATCCGCCTCGAGCAGATCCTCGTCAACCTGCTGCAGAACGCGCTCGACGCGCTGCGCGACAGCCCCGACCCGGCGATCGCCATAGCGGTGGCCGCCGACGACGCCTGCGTGTCAATCCGCGTGCGCGACAACGGCCCCGGCATCGCCGCCGAAGCGCGCGAGACGCTGTTCATGCCGTTCGTCACCACCAAGCCGACCGGCCTCGGCCTCGGCCTCGTCATCTCCGGCGACATCGCCCGCGAGTTCGGCGGCAGCCTGCAGCTCGACCCCGAGTCCGGCCCCGGCGCGAGCTTCGTGCTCGAGCTGCCGCGAGGGGCGGCGTGAGCCCGGCGGCCGGCGGCGGGCCGGTGATCTTCGTCGACGACGACCCCGACCTGCGCCGGGCGACCGCGCAGATGCTGACCCTCGCGGGCTTCGACGTGCGCGCCTTCGACCGCGGCGAGGCGGCGCTTGCCGCGCTCGACGCGAGCTTCGCCGGCCCCGTCGTCTCCGACATCCGCATGCCGGGCATGGACGGCCTCGCGCTCTTCGAGCGGGTGCGCGCGCTCGACCCCGACCTGCCGGTGATCCTCGTCACCGGCCATGCCGACGTCGACCTCGCCGTGCGGGCGGTGCGCGACGGCGTCTACGACTTCATCGCCAAGCCGTTCGACGCGGCGCGGCTCGCCGGCACCGTGGCCCGCGCCGGCGAGAAACGCCAGCTCGTGCTCGAGAACCGTCGCCTGCGCGCAGCCGCCGAAGCGCCCGGCGACGTGCCGCTGGTCGGCGAGACGCCGGGCATCGTGCGGCTTCGCGACACCGTTCGCCAGGTCGCGGACGCCGGCGTCGACGTGCTGGTCCTCGGCGAGACCGGCTCCGGCAAGGAGGTCGTCGCCGAGCTCCTGCACCGCTGGAGCGGCCGACGCGGCAACTTCGTCGCGCTCAACTGCGGCGCCCTGCCCGAGTCGGTGCTCGAAAGCGAGCTCTTCGGCCACGAGGCCGGCGCCTTCACCGGCGCGGCCAAGCGCCGGATCGGCCGCATCGAGCACGCGAGCGGCGGCACGCTTTTCCTCGACGAAATCGAATCCTGCCCTCCGGCGATCCAGGTCAAGCTCCTGCGCATGCTCGAGACCCGCGAGGTCGAGCCGCTCGGCACCAACGAGCGGCGCCGGCTCGACCTGCGCGTGGTCGCGGCGACCAAGGTCGACCTCGGCGACCCGGGCGCCCGCGGCGACTTTCGCCCCGACCTCTACTATCGCCTGAACGTGGTGACGCTGCGGATCCCGCCGCTGCGCGAGCGGCGCGCCGATGCGCCGCTCCTCTTCGCGCTCTTCGCCCGCCGCGCGGCCGAGCGCTTCGGCCGGCCGGTCCCGGCGATCACGCCCGCGATCCGCAACCGGCTGCAGCGCGACCCCTGGCCCGGCAACGTCCGCGAGCTCATGCACTTCGCCGATCGCGTGGTGCTCGGCCTCGAGCCGGAGGCGCCCGCCGCCGCGGAGCCCACCACCGCCGGCACCCTGGCCGAGCGCGTCGAGCGTCACGAGGCCGAGCTGATCCGCGACGCGCTCGCGCGCCACCAGGGCGACCTCCGCGCCACGCTCGACGAGCTCGGCCTGCCGCGCAAGACGTTCTATGACAAACTGAAGCGCCACGGGATCGTCCGTGCCGACTACGGAACGGAGGAGTAGGTCAGCCACGACAACACATCAGCATCTCGCGTGCGTGGCGATCCCTTGCCCGCGCAACGGTGCCGTTGCCGACGGATTTGGCGCGTGACAAATGCGTCCGCATTCGACCCCGCGAGGGCGGATGCGCTGCGGCGCATCCGCCGGTAGTACGCGATCGGATTGGCGCCGACCATGACGCCCGACCGTCCGTGGGCCGGCCCTAAACCGCTTCCACAACCTCCCGCACCGCCACCCCGGCCAGCGCCTGCGGCTTCGGCCCGCCGGTCGCCCAGTCGAGAAGCTCGACCGTATGCACCACCGGGATCGCCGTTCCAGAGCCGATCTGAACCATGCAGCCGATGTTGCCCGCGGCGATGACCTGCGGCGCCCGCTCCTCGAGCGTCGCCACCTTGCGCGTGCGCAGCTCGCCGGCGATCGCCGGCTGCAGCAGGTTGTAGGTGCCGGCCGAGCCGCAGCAGAGATGGCTGTCGCGCGGCTCGACCACCTCGAAGCCTGCCGCGGCGAGCAGCCGCTTCGGCTCCGCCCGGATCTGCTGGCCGTGCTGCAGCGAGCAGGCGGAATGATAGGCGACGCGCAGCCGCGGCGCCCCCGCCGCCGGCCGGAGGCCGATCTCGTCCATGACCTCGCTCACGTCGCGCGCCAGCGCCGCCACCCGCGCCGCGTCGGCCGCGAGGGCGCTCCCCTCGAACATCCAGCCGTAATCCTTGACCGTGGTGCCGCAGCCCGAGGTGTTGATGACGACCGCATCGAGCCCGGCGGCGTCGGCCTCGGCGATCCAGGCGCGGATGTTCGCCGCCGCCGAGGCGTGGCTCGCCTCGCTCCGCCCCATGTGATGGGTCAGCGCGCCGCAGCAGCCGGCACCCTTCGCCACCACCACCTCGCAGCCGTGCCGGGTCAGGAGCCGGATCGTCGCGGCGTTGATTGCCGGGTCGAGCACCCGCTGCGCGCACCCTGCGAGGAGCGCCACCCGCCGCTTGCGCTCGCCCTCGGCCGCGAATACCCGGCCGCCGTCGAGGCCGTCCGCCGCCGGCAGCCGCGCCGGCGCCATCGCCAGCATCGCCTTCAGCCGCTCCGGCATCACCCCGGCGAAGGGCCGCCCTAGCGCCGCCGCGCGCAAGGCGAGGCGAAACCGCCGCGGGTAAGGAAGCACGGCGGCAAGGAGCGCACGCAGCGCACGCTCCGCCGGCGGCCGCCGATAGGTGCGTTCGATATGGGCGCGGGCGTGGTCGACGAGGTGCATGTAGTGCACCCCCGACGGGCAGGTCGTCATGCAGGCGAGGCACGACAGGCAGCGGTCGATGTGCTTGACGGTCTTCGCATCTGCCGGCCGCCCGGCCTCCAGCATGTCCTTGATGAGGTAGATCCGCCCGCGCGGGCCGTCGAGCTCGTCGCCGAGCACCTGATAGGTGGGGCAGGTGGCGGTGCAGAAGCCGCAGTGCACGCAGGTGCGCAGGATCCGGTTGGAACGCGCGGTCGCCGGATCGGCAAGCTGTGCGGGGGTGAAGTTCGTCTGCATCAGGCGGCCACCCGTCCGGGATTGAGCACGTGCTTGGGATCGAACCGCGCGCGCAGGCCGGCCGAGAGCGACGCGACCGGCGCGGGCTCCGGGTGGAACACCCCCCAGCGCGCCCGTGCGGCGTCGCTCCCCCGCACCAGCGTGGCGTGCCCCTTGATCCCCGCCATCGCCGCGCGCAGGTCCAGGTCCTCCGGCGCCAGCACCCAGAGGAGGCCGCCCGCCCAGTCGTAGATTACCTCCGCCCCGCGCAGCCGCGCGCCGAGGAGCGGGCCGTCGGAGGGTCGCACCGAGACGCGCCAGACGGCACCCTCGCGGTCGGCAAAGCCGCGGGCGTCGCGCAAGTCGGCCCAGGGCCCCTGCCCCGGCTCGGCCG
>JBDHSS010000249.1:0-4920 GCA_039808205.1 Paracoccaceae bacterium
GTCCGCGTCGTCGGCCACACCGACCGGGTCGGCAACCCCGCCGCCAACCGCCGGCTCGCCGCGCGCCGCGCCGACGCCGTTGCCCGCTTCCTGGTCGGCGCCGGCCTGCCGGCCGAGATCCTCGCCACCGACGGCATGGGCGAGGCCGGCGCGCCGATCGCCACGGCCGACGGCGTGGCCGAGCCGCTCAACCGCGCCGTGCTGATCTTCGCCGAGGCCAAGCCGACGAGCTGAGCCGGGAAGCAGCGGGAGCGTCCTCGCGCGGGACTCGCAAGAACACGACCTTTGCGATAGGGTGGTGCCATTCCAATTCGGCGCCTGCCTTCCCGAAGATTGTGCGGGGCTTCCCAATGAACAACGATCCCGATAGCAAGGCCGTCGCGGAGATCGCCGCCGCGGCGCAGATGGCGTGGTTCAGCCTGCTCGGCTTTCTCGCGTTCTATTTCCTGGTCATCCTGACGACGACCGATGCCGACTTCCTCGCCGGCACCAAGCAGACGCAGCTTCCCGTCGTCAACATCTCGATTGCTTCCGACGTGTTCTACTTCGCCGCGCCGCTCGTGGCGACGTTTCTCTACCTCTACCTGCATTTTCTCTGCCTGATCCTCTGGCGACGCGCGCAGGACGCCAAGCCCGCCGCGCTCGAGGCCGCGCTCTCGGCCTCGCTGATCGGCACCATCGTGCTGGCGCTGAAGAAGGGCACCCGCCCTCGCGGCATCGCCGAGTCACAGAAGTTGATCGGTCCGCTCGGCGCCGTGGGCGCGGGGCTCCTGATCTGGCTTGCGCAGCCCGTCATCCTGCTCCTGTCGTTCGTCGCGAGCGACGCCGCCGCCCCGGTCGCCACCGTGCGGACGATGCACGTCACGGTGGCGCACCTCACGATCGCCTGCTTCCTGGTGTCGACCGGCTTCGGCGCGGTCAGCCTCGCGCACGCGCTGGCCATCCGCCAGCCGAGGGCGCCGAACTCCGGCGAGATGCAGACGCTCCGCGACTGGGCGCGCGACGTCCGCCAGCGCTCGGGCGCCGAGCGCCTGATCGCGGCCACGCTCGCGCTCTTCGTCGCGAGCGTCGTCCTCGCGACGGCGTGGATGGGACTGCGGTCGCCGGACATCAGGGTCGAGCGCGCGCTCCTCGCGTCGACGCCGGCCAACTGGGCCTCGGCCGAAGCGCGCCGCGAGGTCTACCGCCGCGAGTGGTGCGAGGCCAACGGGCTGCCGCTCGCCGTCTGCGCGACGCGGCCGGTCGGATTGACGGCGTGGCAGCCCGTTGCCGAGGCGCGGTCGGGATCCTGCCGCGAAGCGCCGCCGCCCGATGGCTGCGGCAAGTATTTCCAGGCGCTCGACGCGCGCTTCGCCGCCGATCTCAAGCGCGTGCGCGACGCGGAGCTCGAGACCGTGCCGGAGCTTGACCTCTCCGGGCGCGCGCTGGACCGGATGCACGCGCCCTTCGTCCGCCTGGTGCACGCGCGCCTCGAGAATGCGACGCTGCAGGGTGCCGACCTCACCGATGCCAACGCCGAGGGCGCGATCCTGATCGGGGCCGACCTGACCGACGCGAGCGGCCAGTCCGCCGTCTTCGATCATGCCGACCTGACCGGCGCGACGCTGAGCCGGGCAATGCTGCCGAGCGCCAGCTTCGAGGGCGCCATCCTGCGCGGCGCGAAGCTCGACGGTGCGAGCCTGAGGAACGCAGGGCTGGAGCACGCCGATCTTTCGCCGGCGAACGATGCCGATGGCCGGCCGCTCACCACCACGCTCGCTTTCGCGGACCTGACCGACACCCGCCTGCAGGGCGTCGATCTGCGGGGCGTCGACCTTCGGGGCGCCATCCTCGACGGTGCCAACCTCACCGGCGCGACGGTGACGCCGGAGCAGCTCGCCACCGCGATCGGCAACAAGGCGACGATCCTGCCGGTGGCGGCGAACGAGAAAGACCGGCTCGGCATCCAGCGCTGCCTCGCGTACCCGTTGGAGATCCCGCCAGCGGTCGTAGAGGCGCGCGCCAAGCTCAAGAACCAGCCGCGGTCGCTCGCCTGTGACGCGGCGGACCCGGCGCGGGGCAAGCCGGTGGCCCAAAGCGCCACAGAGCGCCCCTCCGCCTCGCCCGACCTGGCGAAAGCCAGATTGCAGCCCGATGTCACGGCCCAGGTCGCCACCCTCCGCCGCCGCGTCGATGCCAACGCCGTCGCCACGTTCCACCTGGCCGCCGACGTCGACGAGCTGCGAGACCCGCCGCTCGTGACCGAGCTTCGCGACAAGCCCGGCTTCGCCGATCCCGAGCCGCTGCGCGAAACCGCGGAGCTCGGCGCGGTCGCCTCCCCGGCCGAGCCGGTGCTGCGGGTGCACTTCGCCGCCGGCGACACCCTCGCCGACGGGGCGGACATCGCCCCGAGCGGCCTCGCGGCGATCGTCGCCGCCCCCGCGCGCCCGGTCCTCGTCATCGGCTACGCCGACCGCGTCGGCGACGCGTCCACCAACTACCGTCTCGCTCTCGAACGCGCCGAGGCGCTGGCTGAGGTGCTCGTCGACCGCGGCGTCGCCCCGAGCCGCATCGAGCGCCGCGCCAGCGACGAGCGCGACGGCCCGGTCTCGACCGCCGACGGCGTGGCGGAGCCCGCAAACCGCAGCGCCGCCGCCTTCCTGCTCGACGCGCCGCCGGAGCAGGCGGGAACGGCCGGCAACCTCGTGCGGGTGACGTCGCGGTAGCGGGGCCGGCCTCCGGCCCGCGAGTGCCGGCCCGACAGCGAGCGCATGCGTGCGCCGGGACGTCGGTGGAGCGCGCGACGCGCCGAGACAAGGGGGTGCGCCGTGTGGCGGGCGTTGTCGATCGGTCGGCAACGGCGCCGTCGTGCCCGGCGGGCGAGACCGCGTCCCCGCCTTGACCGCGCACCCCGCCCCCGCTACCCACCGCCCAGCCGCACCGGAGACGCCCATGGACCCGACCTATGGCCTGCGCTTCTTCGGCGCGCTCTTCGCGATCATGAACCCGCTCATGGTGCTGCCGCTCTTCCTCGCGATGACCGACCGGTTCACCGCGGCCGAGCAGCGCCGCACCGCGCTTGCCATCACGCTCTATGCCGCGATCATGTGCGCGGTCATCGCGGTCGCCGGCTCGCACATCCTCGCCTTCTTCGGCGTGCGCATCGACGACTTCCGCATCGCCGGCGGCCTCGTCCTCGCCATCATCGCGCTCAACATGCTGAACGGCGCCGGCAACCCGGCGCACGAGGGCGGCGCGCGCGAGACCGTCGAGCCGGCCCGCGTCGACGCCATCGCCTTCTATCCGCTCACCTTCCCGATGGTGATCGGCCCCGGCACCATCGCCACGCTGCTCGTCTTCGCCCAGGAGGTCGAGAGCGCGCTTTCCGTCGCGATCTTCGCCGGCGTCGTCGCGATCATGATCGCGCTTCTCGGCGTCGTGCTCTACTTCGCCTCGCGCATCGGCGAGCATCTCTCCGCCACGCTGCGCGTCATCATCTCGCGCCTGATGGGGATGATCCTGCTCGCCATCGCCGTCGGCATGTTCACCGCCGGCGCGCGGGCGCTGCTGCCCGGCCTCGGCTGAGGCCGTTTGCCTTCGGCGCCGCGACCGCTTAAACCCCGCGGCAACCCGGCATTCCCGAGAGGCACGACCCATGGCCACCCCGCAGTACGTCTTCCACATGGACGGCCTCACCAAGGCCTACGCCGGCGGCAAGAAGGTCTTCGAGAACATTCGCCTTTCGTTCCTGCCCGGCGTGAAGATCGGCGTCGTCGGCGTCAACGGCTCGGGCAAGTCGTCGCTCCTCCGGATCATGGCCGGCGTCGACAAGGACTTTCAGGGCGAGGCCTGGGCGGCGAAGGGCGTCACCGTGGGCTACCTGCCGCAGGAGCCCGAGCTCGACCCGGCGCTCGACGTCCGCGGCAACGTCATGGAAGGCGTCGCCGCCAAGCGCGCCCTGCTCGAGCGCTACAACGACGTCGCGATGAAGGTCGCCGAGGACTACTCCGACGAGCTCATGGCCGAGATGACCGAGCTCCAGGACCAGATCGACGCTGCCAACCTCTGGGATCTCGACGCCCAGGTCGACGTCGCCATGGAGGCGCTGCGCTGCCCGCCCGACGACGCCTCCGTCGACACCCTCTCCGGCGGCGAGAAGCGCCGGGTTGCCCTCTGCAAGCTCCTGCTCCTGAACCCCGACGTCCTCCTCCTCGACGAGCCGACCAACCACCTCGACGCCGAGACCATCGCCTGGCTGCAGAAGCACCTGATCGAGTACAAGGGTACGATCCTCATCGTCACCCACGACCGCTACTTCCTCGACGACATCACCGGGTGGATCCTCGAGCTCGACCGCGGCCGCGGCATCCCCTACGAGGGCAACTACTCGTCCTGGCTCGAGCAGAAGGCCAAGCGCCTCGAGCAGGAGGCCCGCGAGGACAAGGCCCGCCAGAAGACCCTGACGCGCGAGCTCGAGTGGATCCGCCAGGGCGCCAAGGCGCGGCAGGCCAAGCAGAAGGCCCGCATCAACGCCTACAACGACCTCGCCTCGAAGTCCGAGCGCGAGAAGATCTCGACCGCGCAGATCGTCATTCCGAACGGCCCCCGCCTCGGCCAGAACGTGATCGCCGTCGAGAACCTCGAGAAGCACTACGCCGACCGCGAGCTCATCGACTCGCTGACCTTCGCCCTGCCGCCGGGCGGCATCGTCGGCGTCATCGGCCCGAACGGCGCCGGCAAGACCACGCTCTTCCGCATGCTGACCGGCCAGGAGCAGCCCGACGCCGGCACCATCAGTTACGGCGAGTCGGTGCAGCTGTCCTATGTCGACCAGTCCCGCGACGCGCTGGATCCGTCGAAGACCGTCTGGGAGGAAATCTCCGACGGCCTCGACGTGGTGAAGCTCGGCGACGCCGAGATGAACTCCCGCGCCTACTGCTC
>JBDHSS010000250.1:0-4878 GCA_039808205.1 Paracoccaceae bacterium
GCGAGCGCCTTCAACCAGGCGCTCTTCTTCATGACGCCGCAGGCGCTGCAGGATTTCCGCGTCGCCGACGGCTGGGAGCTCGGCGTCGACGCGGCCGTGGTGCTGCAGAACGACGGCGCGGCGGCCGGGATGACCTCGACGCAGATCAACCGGCCGATCACCGAGGTGGTGTTCGGCCAGCGCGGCCTGATCGCCGACGCGAGCCTCGCCGGGGCGAAGTACAGCAGGATCGTCCGGTAGGGCAGGCTCGGGCGGGGCCGGTGCAAGGCACACCAAACCGGAGCCGACCACGCCTGCCCGGGGGTGAGAATCCACGCTCACCGTCACGGTATCTCACGCCGGCCAGCGCTCGATCAGGTGCCAGGCCTCGGCGGCGCTCGCCACGTGGGTGACGAGCCCGAGATCGGCCGGCGCGATGGTGCCGGCCTCGACCAGCGCCTGCCAGTTCACCACCTCGTGCCAGAAGTCGCCGCCGAAGAGCAGGATCGGCAGCCGCTTCATCCGCCCGGTCTGCACCAGTGTCACCACCTCGAAGAGCTCGTCGAGCGTGCCGAAGCCGCCGGGGAACACCGCCACCGCCCGCGCCCGCATCAGGAAATGCATCTTGCGGATGGCGAAGTAGTGGAAGTTGAAGCTGAGATCGGGGGTGCCGTAGCGGTTCGGCGACTGCTCGTGCGGCAGGACGATGTTGAGGCTGACCGAGATGCCGCCTTCCTCCGCAGCGCCGCGGCTCCCCGCCTCCATGATCCCCGGGCCGCCGCCGGTGCAGACGACGAAGTCGCGGTTGCCGGTGGCGAGCGCGCGCCGGGTACAGAGGCGGGCGAAGGCGCGCGCCTCGTCGTAGTAGCGCGCGAGCGCGCTCGCCGGGCGTGCCGGCTCGGCGTCGGCGGGATCGGGAATGCGGGCGCTGCCGAACATCACCACGGTCGAGCGCACGCCGCGCTCGGCCAGCGCCATCTCGACCTTGAGGAGCTCGAGCTGCAGCCGCACCGGGCGAAGCTCGTCGCGGGTCAGGAACTCGCCGTCGTTGAACGCCAGCCGATAGCTCGGCGACAGCGTCTGCGGCGTGTCGGGGGTGCGGTCCCAGCGCGCGAGATCCTCGCGCGCGTCCGGGAACCTGCGCGGCGCAGTATCCCTCGCTTCGGTCATTGTCCTAGTCCTTACCGGCAGATTGCCACCGCTCCGCCGCCCGTCTATAGCTTCGCGCCGACCCCCGCCAGAGCCTAGCCGGAGACCGTTCCCGCATGACGACCATCGATCACGCCGGACTGGAGCGCAGCATCGAGGCGGCATGGAACGCGCGCGACACGATCACTCCGGCCACCGGCGGCGAGGTGCGCGCGGCGATCGACACCACGCTCGAGGCGCTCGACAAGGGCGCGCTGCGCGTCGCCGAACGCGACGGCGCCGGCACCTGGCAGGTGCGGCAGTGGGCGAAGAAGGCGGTCCTGCTCAGCTTCCGGTTGCAGGACATGGCGCCGCAATCCGGCGGTCCGCAGGGCGGCGGCTGGTGGGACAAGGTCGATTCGAAGTTCCAGGGCTGGACCGGGCACGACTGGGCTGCCGCGGGCTTCCGCGCCGTGCCCACCTGCGTCGTGCGCCGCTCCGCCTACGTGGCGCCGGGCGCGGTGCTGATGCCGTGCTTCGTCAATGTCGGCGCCCACGTCGGCGAGGGGACGATGGTCGACACCTGGGCGACGGTCGGCTCGTGCGCGCAGATCGGCCGCAACGTGCACCTCTCGGGTGGCGTCGGCATCGGCGGCGTGCTGGAGCCGGTGCAGGCGGGCCCGACGATCATCGAGGACAACTGCTTCATCGGCGCGCGCTCCGAGGTCGTCGAGGGCTGCATCGTGCGCGAGGGCTCGGTGCTCGGCATGGGCGTCTTCATCGGCCAGTCGACCAAGATCGTCGACCGCGCGACCGGCGAGGTCGTCTACGGCGAGGTGCCGGCCTATTCCGTCGTCGTCGCCGGCAGCCTGCCGGGCAAGCCGTTCCCCGACGGGACGCCCGGACCCAGCCTCTACTGTGCGGTCATCGTCAAGCGGGTCGACGAGCGCACGCGATCGAAGACCGGCATCAATGAACTGCTGCGCGATTGATTCCGCCCGCGACATCGCGGTCTACACGCTCCTCGTGGTCGTCGGCCGCTGGCCGAACGACGACCTGCCGGCCGGCGCCACCGGCGCGACGCTGCTCTGCTATGCCGCCGGCGCCGACGAGGCCGAAGCCGTGCGCGAGACCGTCGCCGTGCTGCGCGCCGCCGAGCTGGCACCGCTCGATGTGACCGGCTACGGCTCGCTCGCCGAGCGCGAGGCCGAGGGCGGGATCGGCGAGGAGGAGCGGCCGCTCATCGACCGCGCCCTGCGCGAGAATGCCGTCATCGTCGCCGAGCTGACGCCGATCTACGCGGCGCCGCCGAAGGCCTGATTCCGCAGGGATCGGCTCCTTTCGCCAGGCAGGAATTGCACGCATACCAACGGCGCCCGTCACGCGCGCGCGCCCCAGGCTTTCATACGGCCTTGAAACCTGGAGAGCAGTCGTTTTCCGGCAACAGCCGGAAAACCAGCAAAGAAAACAATGCGCGCACCGCGCGCCCCTTGTCGCGGCAAAGGCCGCGCCCGCACCGTCCACCCGCGCGACCGCCGGAAAACCCGGACGCCAGAGGCGGCCCCAGCCGCCGACGGCGGAGCGGGGGCTCGATGCCCCCCCGACGCCGGGTTCCGCCGGGGAGATGCCGGGGAGATCGCCCGGTTGACTTCGCCGCCGCCGTGCCCTCTCCTCCGCGGGAGGGCAGCCGGAGGAGAGCGCCATGGGCTTCAGGGCGATCGTGGTGGACCGCGATGCGGAGGGGCGCACCGAGGCCCGGGTGCGCGAGCTCGAGCTCGACGACCTCCCCGACGGCGAGGTCACGGTCGCGGTCGAATTCTCCACCGTCAACTACAAGGATGGCCTCTGCCTCGGCCCCGGCGCCGGGCTGGTGCGCAAGTACCCGCACGTCCCCGGCATCGACCTCGCCGGCCGCGTCGAGGTCTCCGCCGATCCGCGCTACCAGCCGGGCGACCCGGTGGTGCTGACCGGATGGCGCGTCGGCGAGGCGCACTGGGGCGGCTATGCCGAGCGGGTGCGCGTCAAGGCCGACTGGCTGGTGCCGCTGCCGGACGGGCTGACGCCCAGGCAGGCGATGGCGATCGGCACCGCCGGCCTGACGGCGATGCTCGCCGTCCTCGCGCTCGAAAGCCACGGCCTGACGCCGGGGCACGGGCCGGTCCTCGTCACCGGTGCTGCCGGCGGCGTCGGCTCGGTGGCGACGGCCGTCCTCGCGCGGCTCGGCCACGAGGTCGTCGCGGTCAGCGGCCGGCCGGAGGCGGCCGACTATCTCGCCCGTCTCGGCGCCGCGCGCCTGGTGCCGCGCGCCGATCTCGCCGAGCCGATCGCCCGGCCGATGGAATCGGAGGCCTGGGCCGGCGCCGTCGATGCGGTCGGCGGCGCCATGCTGTCGCGGGTGACAAAGCAGCTCAAGTACCGCGCCGCGGTCGCCGCGGTCGGCAACGCCGGCGGCGTCGACGTGCCGCTCAGCGTGATCCCGTTCCTGCTGCGCGGCATCAGCCTGCTCGGCATCGACAGCGTGCTGCAGCCCTTCGCTGCGCGTCGGCACGCCTGGGAGCGGCTGGTGCGCGACCTCGACCTCGACCTGCTCGAGACGATGGTGCGGCCGGCGACGCTCGCCGAGGTGCCGGCGCTCGGCGCCGACATCCTGAAAGGCCGGGTGCGCGGCCGCGTCGTCGTCGACGTGCGCGCGTAACCGCGCGCTCAGTGCGTCCAGGCGATCCGCCGGCCGGTGGCGAAGTTGTCGCCGTAGCCGTTCTGGCGCAGGATGTGGCGCCGCTTCTTCGGCTCGAAGGTCTCGTAGGCGATGCCGTACCTCTCGGCGTACTCGACCGCCTCCTCGCGCGTCGGGAAGCGCAGCGTGACCTGGCTGTTCATGTCATCCGAGCCGGTCCAGCCCATGAGCGGATCGATCCATCGCGCCGCCGCCGGCACGAACTCGAGCACCCAGTCGTGGGTCTTGGCCTGGCCCGACTGCATCGCGCTGCGCGCCGGCTGGTAGATCTTCGCGAGCATGCCTCACTCCGACAGGGGACCATCCCGGGAGCTTATCGCCAATCGCCGCGAGGGGATCAAGCCCGAGAGCCGGCGATCGCGGGTTGCGGGCCGGCGCGGGGCGCGCCTAGATCGCACGCCACCCTCGGCCATCCGGGAGCTGCGCATGGCACGGCTCGACCTCCTGACCGCCAACGACACGCCCGGCGACTACCCGCCGAGCTGGTACGCCGCCGCGACCCCGAAGCTCGCCCGCTTCCCCGAGCTCGAGGGTGAGGAGACGGCGGACGTCTGCGTGATCGGCGGCGGCTACACCGGGCTCTCGGCCGCGCTGCACCTCGCCGAGGCCGGGCTCGACGTGGTGCTCGTCGAGGCGAGCCGTGTCGGTTCCGGCGCCTCGGGACGCAACGGCGGGCAGGTCGGCTCCGGCCAGCGGCGCGACCAGGACTGGCTCGAGGCGCGCTTCGGCCGCGAGCGGGCGCGCATGCTCTGGGATCTCGCCGAGGAGGCGAAGGCGCTGGTGCGCAGCCTCGTCGCCCGGCACGGCATCGCCTGCGACCTCAAGCCCGGCATCCTGCATGCCGCGCACCGTCGCGGCATCGTCGCCGCCTATCACGCCGAGGCGGAGAAGCTCGTGAGGGACTACGGCTACGCCGGGATCGAGCCGCTCGACCGCGCCGGCATCCGCCGCGAGCTCGGCTCCGAGGCCTACCACGGCGGCGCGCTCGACCGGGGCGGCGCGCACCTCAACCCGCTCGCCTACGCGCTCGGCCTCGC